>JBILCF010000003.1:0-51140 GCA_044353325.1 Chitinophagaceae bacterium
CCCTTACAAAATACTATTTATGCCAGCCAATTCAACTTGGATAGATTTTTCTCCAGATTTGGAATATGTTGTTCAGGAAGGTATAACCGAATCAAATGGTCAGCTGAAAACAAATATAAAAGTAGATCAAGAGTTATTAAAAAGCGATTATTCAATTTATGTAAGATACTTTCCTACTGAATCATTTCACTTTTGTAAAAACCCTCCCTTGCACGAAATTGCAACAGTGCCCATAGACAACTTTGATAAACACACCTTAAGCATATACCAAAGAAAGAAAATAAAAATATATACACATGATAGTTCTTTGTTACAATATGATAAAAGAGAATTATTGATTGGTACACCCACAGAATGTACCTTTGGTTTTACGAGTGTAACCGAAATGAATCACACAGGTACTGATGGTGTTTATGATGTGTATTCTTTAATAAACAAGTCAAATCTCATTACGATCAAAAAAACAAAACTCGGTACACCGAATGTGTACGAATGGATAACAGATTCCGTTTTTGTAGATGCTACAACACAAGATTTTATAATCAATTACTAGTTTCTATTCACTCGATTCCATGGGTGAAATAATTGTAATTTCTGCTTAATTATTATTTCAATTTGAAGTCGATTTCGAGACTATTTTTTAGAACCCATTTGTTCTTTTAGTTTGATTATATTTTTATCTAGTATGATTTTTTGAACACCATCATATACACTTTTCCAAACCAAATTAAAAAATGATTTATTCAAATCTCTCTTGTATGCTAAATTGCTGTTTCTGACAATACCATCTTTGGGATTTGAATTTTTAACAAAATAATTATTCACTTTGCTTTTAAACTTTTTGCTTTCAAGTATTTGTGTTTCTGAATTTATTTTAAATGTTTCCAATTTCAAATCATTATACAGCATGGTTAGTTTACCCGTTGACGAAAGATCATCACCCTTCATTGAGAAAGTTAAAAGATTAAGCCTACCACTCAACGTGGTCATTGCCAATGATTTAGTCAAAGGATTAAAATCCTCAAAATTCATGTTTTTAATTTCTCCATCCATTTCAAACTTTCCGTTCGGGACGTTCAAATCTAATCGCCAAACTGTATTACATGCTGCCTTGCCTAAC
The DNA here is from genome assembly GCA_044353325.1 of Chitinophagaceae bacterium. Lineage (GTDB taxonomy): Bacteria > Bacteroidota > Bacteroidia > Chitinophagales > Chitinophagaceae > OLB11. The sequence continues at coordinate 1,121 of JBILCF010000003.1, forward strand.
AAGTTTCCACTACCTTGCAATACGCATATTGGGTTTTGATTGATTATGGATTGAATATTGGTTACATTGTTTACCGTTCCTTGAACATTCGTAAAAGTAAGGTTTCCAACTTGTTTTGTTTCTTTGGCGCGTTCACGATATGAAATGTATGAATTTTCAATTTTCAATTTTTTTATGGCTATGGGCATATCGAAACGTTTTAATAATTGGTGAGGATACTTACCTACTTTACTGGCTGGATTAATGGGTAATCGGCGATCATTGTATACTTTTAAATCAAGGTTTAAGCTAGCCTGGTCAACCCATAAAATAGACTCGTTTATAAATTTATTTATATTAAATCCGGTCAATAGTATTGTCTTCATCTCAATATTATAATAGTCTGTTTGTACAGGAGAACTGCTTTCAAATTGTTCTTCTGTCATTGTTGGTTTAACAGACAATTTAGAAATAGAAGCCGTTAATTTTTTCTTGTTAATGACTATTCCATTCATGGCTATTTTGTACTTATTATCTTTAGTAGTTAACGTAAACCCATTAACACCGATTTGCCATTTTGCATTATCTACTAGCTGCCTCAACGATTTACGTTCTGTTAAGTTGACCGATTTGGTTAGATCAAAGGTAAATCCTTCTACACGCATGGGTGTTTTGTTAGGCTCTGATTTTGATCGTAATACCAATACAGACTTACCAATATACAAACCTCCAATTCGAATTACATCAAAAAAATCTTCTGGAAAATCAAAATTGGATTGTTGTTTTTCATTAGGCTTTAGCTCTTTCTTATTATTTAAAAAAAGTGTTAGTGTTCCACCTTCGGTGCTGACATTCCCTATTTCTAAAGTTTGTTCTGTTACAAATTTTTGTACATTGATTTCTTCTAATTTTAATTTGTTGAGACGAAGTCTTTCTTCATTTTTGCCCTCTGTAATTGTTTTTATAGTTTTGATTTGAACCAATTTTTCAAATGCATCGTATGTTACATCCTCAATGAGAATTGAACTTTTTTTGTTAGGTTGATTTATATATATTTGTTTTGCATCAGCTTTCATATTCTGAACAAAATAACTGATCACATTGGTATAGTCCTTAGTACTATCTACCGATACATTATTTAGTTCTACATTAGCCTCATTGATTTCTGTATTCATTTCGCCCTTTGTGTTTAAGCTCTGAAATACTGCGTTTTTAATTTCAATTCGTTTAGCCTTTATCGAGGTATAATCTCCCAATATTTTTTGAAACAACGCTAGTGTATCTTCTCGGTTGAACAACTTACTACCCGTATTTCGAATAGTTATATGGGGTTCATTTATAATAATAAAATCAGCATGTAATTTTTTTTCATTTATAGCTAAGGGTATATCTACACCATTCACCAAAATTGATTTCACAAAGACATTCACCAATACGCTAGGAAGACTATCTTTTTCTTTTAGACTATTTTGTTTTGTAGAATCTATTTGCAAATAGACATTTTCAAAATAGGCTTCACCTTTTATTTCATCAATCATAGAACTATCAAATCTCAAATAATATAAGCTATCGGTTTGTTGGCTTACATTGCTTAAAATAAGTTCTTTAACAATTGCATGTTTATTGCTTTGCCAAAAATAATAACCCAGGCCTGCCAATGCTGCAACTACGATAAGAACAATTGAAATTCGTTTCATTTTTTTGTTTGATTTGATGAATAGTAGTCTATTTAATTTCTTTAAAAAGGATAGCCGATGGCTATATTAAATATTAAATTTTGTCTCCTCCAAGCGCCACTACTAAAATCTATTTTATCCAATACCCAACGTTCTTCTTTTGGAAAATAAGGTTTGCGCATAGGTGTACCAAAATCCATTCTGATTAATAATATTTTTAAATCATATCGAATACCAAATCCCCCTGCTACTGCTAGTTCACTGAGCGAATTCTTTTTTAGCTGACCAGCTTTACCAAAAAGAAAAGTATCCTTTGTCCAAATATTTCCAGCATCGAGAAAAACGGCTGTTGCCAAACCACCAATTATTGGAATGCGTAATTCTGTATTTATCAAAAATTTGTAATCGCCACCAATAATGAAAAAATAACGTTGGTCATCCAATGATGGCAAATAACTTCCTGGTCCTAATTGCCGAATCCTAAATCCCCTGATTGAATTTGATCCGCCTATAATATATTGCTTTGAAAAAGGCAGCATATTAGAATTGTTATACGGTTGGCTGTATCCAATCTGCATTCTGTTTGCCCACAATAGTTTTGATGAAATCTTTTTTAAGTATCTTAGTTCAATATCTCCTTTTGCATACTGAGCAAATGGTGTATTGAAAATTGTTTTCTCTCTTGTATTTTTAGCGCCAGTAATTAATCCTGCGAGATTCCCGCTTAAATCTATACTTGCATTGAAATACCACAAATCTCTAGCTTGTTGATTTTTGGTGTTTGTTGTATAACTATAAAACGAACCTAGAATCGCTTCTGAATACACATTCGTCAATATAGCAGGATTGTTTTGCCCTTCTAATAAATATTCTTCACTTACGTTGGACGCATTGATATAGCTCAATGCAAGCGGAGCAAAGCTATGTTCTTTATTGATTGTTTCTTTCCAGTTGAATTCATATTGTGTTCTAAAAACATTTTTTGTATAAAAACCTTGTTTTCGAAACCACTCATATCCAAGTAGCATTCTTGTGTGTGGTGGGAAAAAACTACTTTCTTTGATATTTATAAATGGTATCACAAATTTTGGAAACGTAATAGAAGCTTCCATACCTACTCTAAAGTTGTTATTCTTCTTCAGTGAATCGGCATACGACACTTCAAATCCACCATAGGTTTTAACCGCCAATAATTCAGAGCCTTTAAAGGTATTTCTATTGCGCCAGTTAAGGCTTAAGAGTGTACCAATAAATCTATTTTCCTTCGAGAAACCATCTATTTGACCTTGAAATGATTTTCGCTTTGATGGTGAAAGATAATAAAAAGCATCAAGTCTTCGTTGATTTCCACTACTATCAGTTGTTCTAGAATATTGATTTTTTACAAATTTAAAATTGCCTAAATTAATGAAACGGTTCAATGTTTTATTTTGTTCAGTAATATTGTATGTTGTATTTGCTCTATAAGTCACTACTCGTTTAAATAATTTAGGCGTGAATTTCTCATTTTTCTTTATAATTAATCCATCATATAACTCCATGTTTTCTTTGGAACTATCGCTGTTTTTGTCAAGCAAATTATAATCTGTAAAAAGTGTAATCGAATTGATCGTATATGGATGCTTTGCAGAATCTGGTGTTTCAGCTTTTATATTTAAAAAAACATCAACCTTTTTATTTCCTATCGTACTATCCAAATACGCCATTAAATAATTTGGATTAAAATAATAATAGCCTTTAGCTTTCATTTTCAAATCTAATCGTGCTCGCTCGTTTGAAACATTGTCTAAACTATACACCTCACCGATTTTTAGTAAACTTTCATGCTGTTGTTCTCGTTCAAGGTCCAACATGATCTCGCTACTATCAGATACCCAATCTATGGAATTGATTGTATATTGGGGTTCGATAATAGCATCAAACGTAGTCAACAAATATTGACCTTTTAACTGTGTATCTCCTACAACTTTAGAATGAAAAAAACCATCATTTTCTAACAAGGCTTCCATATTTTCTGCAATAGAAGTTGCTTTCATTCGACTACCAAATACAGGAGGTTCACCTAGTTTTTCTCTCAGAAATGCTCTTGCACCTTTTAGGCGTTTGGGCTGTCCGATGACATACCACCACACTTTATAAGGTTGTCCAAAAATGAATTTGTTCCGCTTTGGAACAATAGTTCCTTTTAATTTCTTTCTGATATTCCGTTTCGACTCTTTTACATCTGGCTTTTTCTCTATTTTTACTGTTGAACCTCTGTATAAAGTTTCTCCCGCAGGCATATACCGCTTTGCACTGCAGGAGCTCAAAGCAATGATGAAAATAATGATAATATAGAATCTAACATTGAACATTAATGTTGCTTTCTCGGTTTAAATAGTTCCTTAAATTTTTCATATTCCATGGTTACCAAAAAAGACATACCACTTTCTACAACATATCCATCCAAAATGACTTCAAACTTGTTTTTGGAATATGCTCTCACCATATATTTTCCATCTTTGGTCAATTTGTAATTTATAGTTGCATTTGGTAGATAAGAAGCATTCGACTGTTGTCTAGACTTACCGGTTTTATCGTCTCCTTCTATTCCTAAATCTTTACCAAGACTAATGCTTAATCGATCATCCATAAAACGTTTTGTAATGCCAATATTCAAATCTGTTCTTTGCTGTTCCATTCCACTGCTATAGTCCTTGTACGAATTTAAATTCAAATCGATATCTACACCTTTAATCAAATCAGAAGCAATCTGATCGAGTGCTGCTGACAAAAATTTACTGACACTTTCTCTTGTCATATCTTCAATACCACCACCATTTCCTTTGAAGAAATCGGCACTTTGTTCACCCACAAAACGATTTAAGACTAACAATGAAAATACTTGCTTGTTGATTGCAGATGGATCATTGCGCAATTGTGCTAATTTATTTTCTACAGTCGTTACAATTGTGTTGCTGAGACCACTACCTTCATTCGGCATTTTTATATCAAATGAAATATCTAGTTTTTTCATTGTACCTTTTACAAACAACAGAACTTTGAAAGGAATTTTTTGATTGAACGTATTCATTGTTTTGCTATCCAAATCACCTAGTTCATTGCCTACAAGATCAATTGCTGAAGTATTTGCCGTGTATTCTGCTCTAATATCCAATTGCGCATCCAATGGATTTCCACTAAACAAAATGGTACTTTGTGGTAATAAATTAAATTTTCGTTCTAAGAATTGATAGTGTAAAATATAATGTCCTTTGGCAAGGTCATAATTACCTACCAATAAAATATTTCCTCCTGGATCTACACCAATATTAAGTTTCGCATTGCCACTCACTTTTAGTTCATCACCTGTTGCAGGGTCAATGATCATACTCAACGATGCCTTATCGGACAATTCTACATTCAAATTGTAGTTCAACGGCGTATTTAGCTTTTTAGCATTTGTATCCTGTTGCACAAACAATACTGACTCAGGAAGCATAAACGTATCGCGATCTATAAAACGAACTATGGATTTTGCTTTTTCTCTATTCGCTGTATTCTGTGGTAAAATAATAGTTGCATCAGTGGCATCATTGAGACTAATAGAACCTAAAATAGTTGGCCCCTTCATCGGTCCTTTGACACTTACATTTGCATTGACACCCGCAAACCCATAAATAAATTCGTTGCTCGAACGTGGTGTATTTACTACAATAAAATCGTTTGATTTTACTTGTAATGCTAACATGTAATCCGACAGTGTGTTTGATATTATGGAACCATTTAGGACTAAATTATGATTAGCAGAATCGCTAATTGTAAAATCATTCATTTCGATTCTAGGATAATTCAATACTAAATTTTGTTTAGAGAGTTTATACGAAGTTCCTAATTGAGGAATGCTAACCGATGGGTCAACAAATTGTATTGCACCATTCCAAATAGGATTTTTAAACGTACCTCCAGCTTTGATATTACCTGTAATATTTCCTTTGGCATTTTTAATAGCACCATTTGTAAATCCTTCAATACTAGCAATATTAAATTGTTTAATGTCCAACTGTGCTTGAAATTGCTTTATAATGTAGATTTGTAGCCATGAATAAAACAGTTCTCATTACTGGAAGCACTAGTGGTATAGGCAAGGGTATTGCGATTGGTTTTGCTAAATTGGGCTACAATATCATTTTTAATGGTTTAGAAACAAATGGAGCGGACATTGCAAAAGAAATTGCAGAAACCCACAAAGTTGATTATCAATTTTCTCCAGCTAATATGCTTGATCCTGAAGCTTTAGGTACAATGGTAGCAGTAGGTATTGCGCAATTTGGCCGTATAGATATTTTAGTGAATAATGCAGGAATACAATACGTTTCGCCTATTGAAACATTTCCTGAAGAAAAATGGAATGCCATTTTGGGCATTAACCTTACAGCACCTTTTCTATTAACCAAAGCAGTTTGGCCCAGTATGAAGCAACATCAATTCGGCAGAATTATAAATATTTCCTCCGCCCATGGTTTGGTGGCTTCCGAATATAAAAGCGCTTATGTGGCATCCAAACATGGCATCAATGGTTTTACTAAAACGATTGCCCTTGAAGGCGCACCTTTCAACATTACTTGCAATGCGGTTTGTCCTGGCTATGTGCATACACCTATTATCGATAATCAAATTGCAGATCAAATGAAAGCTAATTCGATGAGTGCTGAAGATGTCGTAAAAAAAGTGATGTTGGCCAAACAAGCCATTAAAGAATTTATCCCTGTTGAGTTAATCGTAAAGTCTGTATTGTTTTTAGCTTCAGACGATGCTAGAGCGATAACAGGTATTTCATTGCCAGTTGAAGGCGGTTGGACTGCTCAATAAAAATAAGAAAACGCAAATATGAAAACTACATTTAACAGTCATTTAATTGATGTCAATGGCATCAAAATGCATTATATTGAATATAAAAACGATAAGCCAAAAATCCTATTGATGCATGGTCTTACCGCAAATGCACACGCCTTTGAAGGGCTCATTCGAGCTGGATTAACCGATCATTTTCATGTCTTTAGCATTGATTTTAGAGGTAGGGGTTTGAGCTCAAAAGTAGCCTTTAAATACAGTATCAAAAATCATGGAGAGGATGTGATAGCCATGCTTGATCATTTAAATATTGAATCAATCATATTGTGCGGACATTCCTTTGGTGGGCTAATGGCTACTTACTTAGCTTACCATTATCCCAAACGTATTTCAGAAGTAATTATACTTGATGCAGCACCTGAAATGAATCCTAACGCAGCCCAAATGTTAGGACCTGCATTGAGTAGAATTGATAATCGATTTGTAAATTTTGAGGCCTACTTAGAAACCGTTAAAAATGCACCTTACAATAATATTTGGGACGATGCTATGACGGTTTATTACAAGTCGGATGTGGCTACAGCTGAAGATGGTAGCGTGGAGCCCATTAGTAATCTGACCGATATTATACAAATAGCCACTGCCGTATCTAAAGAAAATTGGACCTTATATTTTACAGCTTTAAATCAACGTGCTTTACTTATAGTTGCGTTAGACAATTATACCTTGAATCAACCATTATTGCCTTGTAGTAAAGCAAAAAAGATTGTAACCCAAATGAAACATGTTTCTTACATCGAAGTCAATGGAAATCACCAAACGATGTTGTATGGACATTATGCAACCAAGCTAGTGCAATTCATTTGTAATTTTATTTTTTAAAACTCATCCCAACCGATTTGGTCTACTCGGCCATCGTTGATGTAAAATAGTCCTGCGTTAGGTTTTTCTTCCAATACTTTTGCATTTGGTCTTAGTATTCCTGTAAACTCAAATCCTAATTTCTTTTTGTACCGATCTATATAAGTGATTAATATACCAGCATTGCCTTTTACATCTTCAAAAGCAACATAGTTATTGGGCATGTCGGTGGGTCTATAACCTTTAGGCATATATGCTATTTTACAAACATTCATTCTGTCTTTCAAACTAGTATCTGTCTTGGTTTGATGAGGCAAAGATTTGATTTGAGAAAAATCATTGAACTGTATCCAAATAACAGACTGGTCTTCTGCTTCAAAAAATAAATCTAAGACATCAGCTGTCTTGATATAAACCGGTTTGCTGATTTGTTGTGACTCATATAACCTGCTATTTAATTTGCAAGTTAAAGCACCTTCAGGCATCATATTGGCATGAGCCTTGACATAAGAACCACCATAAACTGGTTTGCCACTGATGCAACGCAATACTTCACCACGGTCAGGTTGATAGTCTTTGCATTGCAAACTTATCGATACATTTTCTTGTTCGCCTGCTACTGGTACTGATGTAGCAGATTTGGAAGATATAATATTTTTTACCTCTACTTTTTGACCATCATCCATGTAATAGGATTTACCAGATTCTATTCTACCGCTTAAAATAGTTCCACTGATAGAGTACATTCCGCTATTTTGAACCTCCATTGCATAGTCTATTTTAAGCTCAAATGCATATTGTGCTTGAAGCTCATGGGCAGAAAAAACAAACAATGCAATCAATAAAAAGCGAAATTTAAATAATAGAGTCATCATAATGGAATTGAAAATTACAACCTTTTTTCCATTTCATTCAACTATTCCCCCTTATTTTTGCTTCTATGAATTTAATTGCTGAAATCGAGTTTCAAGAAAAGTGGCATAATGTAGAACGTTATTTTATAGAGCGTTTTGGCAAAAAACCTGATTTAGAGGCTATTTTATATCTTATTGGTATCAACGAATTGGGCGATGTGCCTACAAAAGATTTTACGAAAGAACAAAAACAAGACCTTATGCACATTGCCACTTGTGCCTTATTGGCGCAAAGTGGTTATTACGAATATGATGGTCACGATACTGACGGTTGGCCGCATTACAAACTGGTAGAAAATCCTCCTGCCGAATCTTTGCAAAAGCAAGAGCTTTTATTGAAGCAACATATAATTGCTTATTTTGAAGATGAAGAATAACTAGATTGAGCTTTCTCATGTATTTTCTTTATGCAATGCATCAAGTGGTATACGTATAATACTCGAAGTGCCATGACTTTCATCACTCTCGTATTCTAATTTTCCATTTAAAATCTGTAATCGACTTTCTATACTAGCCAACCCTATTCCTGTTTTATTTTCGTGTTGCATACCTCTTCCATTATCATCAATGATAAAAAAAACATGTTACTATTTAACACAAGTTGAGCTTCTACTTTTGTCGCTTTACTATGTTTGATTATATTATTGATGAGTTCTTGTGCAATTCGATAGAGCGCTATTTCTACTCTAGCAGGTAATCGCTCATCAATACCTTTAGTTTCAAATTCATATTCAATAGATGTATGTTCAAAATTTCCTTAAAAAAATCTTTCAGCGCTACTACCAAACCAAATGATTTGAGCATTTGTGGCATCAAACTATGCGAAATCGATCGAACCTCGCTTCCTATTTGTTGTATTTTTTCCTGTAGGCCACTTTTATGTTGATCAAAATGAGTCATATCAAAATTAGAAACATTTCTACCCAAAATAGCTATTTCTTGCACGATTCCGTCGTGCAATTCTCTAGCTAAGCGAATACGCTCTTTCTCTTCTCCCTCAATCAATGCATTCAATGTTGCTTTATTTTGTTTTTGCTGCATTAGCATTTCATTTCGCTTTTGCCTTAAATAATTTAATAAACCTATGACCAAAACTATCAATCCTAGAATAGCAAATATAGCCCATTGTATTCGACGCTTTTTTTCAGCCAACTCGAGTTCCGATATTAGTACTACATTATTATATTTTGCTTCAGACTCAGTAATACTACTTTGCATTTGTTCTTGAAACATTTTTATCTTTAATTGATAAGCTGACTCTTTACATATATTGGCCTTTTTATAATCGCCTTTTTGACTATACATGCTAGCCATTTCTGCATACATTGCCACTGTATTGCTTGTGAAATTCATTTTTTTGGCAATGTCTAAAGCCTCCAAAAAATAAGCCTCTGATTGATCAAAATCTTTTTCATCTTTTAAAAAATTTGCATAATAGGTTAGTGCAGAGGCAAGTACTTCTTGTTTATTTAATTTTCTAGATTCTGTTATTAAGTCTTCAAATATGGCTTTTGCTTGGGACAAACGATTAGTTTGTTTGTACAATGTAGCTAACAAACGTTTTCCTATTAAGTATTTAGCATCTTCTAAATAATTATTCGCTTGACTGATAGAATCGCAAGTCGTTAGCATTTTTTCAGCTATGGAATATTTTTTTTCTTCAATATACATGCCTCCAAGATTGGAACAAGCTAACATTTCTTCATAGGGAAGTTGATACTGTTTTGCAATTGCTCTTGATTTTTCAAACCACACTAAATCATTTGCTCTATCATAAAGATAGTAATATACAACCCCTTTAAAACGATATAAGTAGGCTGCATATATAGCATTGGCTGCTTCATCATTATTCATTTGTATTATACCGCTATGAAAGCCTTCGTTCCAATCTGGTTTTGCTTGTTTTTAATTTGAATAAAATAGTAACCAGAGTTCAAGTCTGATACGTTCAATGAATTAGCATTAATGTAGACTGTTTCATTAGTCGTCCATCTATTGATATGATTATAAAATTTAATTTTTTCATTGCTATTAATTCCATTAAATTCAATTGAATGCATTGTCGGATTTGGCAATACTTGAAATTGTATAGGGTTGGTCATGTCACTTACCGAACTAGGAACTGCACCATGAATATATATTTTATTTTTACCTCCAGTTTACAAACTAGTTGGTGTTTTTTCTGAAATTTTACTGCCCATGATATTGGCTGTATAGAGTTGATTTGCTGCAGTCAATTGGGTAAACGAAATGCCATTATCCTTACTTACAGGAGTTGAAGCATCTGATGAAATACAAATAATTTCACTTCCTTGATATACGCAGTTACTTGCATTAGTTAGTAAAGTTGTTGTTACTGTTTGCCATGTTACGCCATTGTCTTGCGATTTAAATAAGCCATACAAATGCACATACATCAATAAATCACAATTGGGAGCTTTGCTAAATGTATGTCGGTTTGTAATTTGAATCGTAGTTGGCAATGTACTATTTTGCCAAGTCAAACCATTGTCGCTACTATAACCGACACCATCTCCTGTGATGCTGATTAGGTTTCAATTGTTTGCTGCAACATACGAAAAGAAAACGGGGAAGCCAGTGATAGCCCCCATGTCTGTCCATGTAATACCTTTATCTGTTGACTGCATGAGATGATCTATGCTAGCAAATTTTTTAGTTACTATCCAATTTGTCGCAGAAAGTCTAAAAATATTCGATGCTAAGCCAACCACGTATAAGCCAGCATAATGTACCGAAAAAGTTGCTCCATAATCTGATGAACTTTTTAAATCAGTTGTGTTGGTTTCAGCTACCAATAATTTGTCTTCATCCCAAAACAGCTGAACGGGCATAGCATTCGGTGCAGAATGTTCGTTCCATGTAGCACCATAATCGTTGGATACAACATAAATGTAACTGATTGAAAATGGTGTCATGACTGTCTTAATAGTATACGCAGCAATGTTTTTGCCGTTGTCGCTAACTGCAAGCAGATTGTAATCGTAGCCGTCAGTACCTGAGCCACTTAACGCATTTAAACTATTCCACTGTGCTATCGTATTGAAGGAAACAAGAATTGAACATAGGAATACGAGTAATTTTTTGTGCATAAAATATTATTATTAATGTTTACACAAAGTAACTACCCGAATAAAAAATTGGTATACCAACTTTTTGGTATTTTAAGAATTGATAGAAATTTAATTGCCCTTTATTTCGCGACAAGAGAGTTTCTAATAAAAAAGCCACCAGATTTCTCTAGTGGCTTTTTAAAGTCGGGAGGACAGGATTCGAACCTGCGACCCCTTGGTCCCAAACCAAGTATTCTACCGAGCTGAACTACCTCCCGAAGGTAGAATTGCGCTTTTGAAACACAATGCTCATTTTCTTTAGAGGTGCAAAAGTAAACTTTACTTTCACATTTCCTAAATTTATTATTTTTAAAAACAAAAAGAGCGGAGAGACAGGGATTCGAACCCTGGGTAGGATCTGACTCCTACGACGATTTAGCAAACCGCTCCCTTCGGCCACTCGGGCATCTCTCCAGCTTTATAATTTTTTTGTTTAAAAGAACTTTTCCGCCATGATTTCTCATTTTGGGAATGCGAAAATAGACTATATTTTTTAAAATCCCAATAATTCTACTTCAAATATTAATGAACTGTTGGGTTGTATCAATGCACCCATTTGTCTATCACCATATGCTAAGTGTGGTGGCAGGTATAATCGCCACTTGCTACCTACTGGCATTAGTTGCACAGCTTCGGTCCATCCTGCTATAACTCTATTGAGCGGAAAGCTAGCTGGAGTGCCTCTTTGCACCGAACTATCAAACACTCTTCCATCTATCAATGTACCATGATAATGGCAGGTAACTGTATCCGAGGCAGTTGGTTTTGGGCCTTCACCAGCTTGGAGTATTTCATATTGCAGACCACTTTCAAGACAAATTACTTCATCTCTTTTTTTATTTTTTTCTAAAAACTCTATGCCTTCTTGCAATGTTTTGGCCAATTTTTCTTGTTTAGCTTGATTCAGTTTGTCAAATAAATTCATACATCAAAAGTAAACATTCTTTTATCTAAAAAATACTTTTCTACTTATCTTGTGTTTTCGAATGAATTTTTCACCCATGAAACATAGGATTTGGCTTTTATTTTTTGTTTGTATACTAAGTTTAAGCGCTTGCCATTCTCGTCGGGCAGTTCAGCATACTGATAAATCGCATGCGAAAAACGATTCCCAAATTCACAAAAACCTAGAAGAGGCCATAAAACCTTGGCTTGGTACACCTTACAAATATGGTGGAAATGATCGAAAAGGAGTAGATTGTTCGGGTTTTGTGCATGCCATTTATCAGCAAGTTTACGCTATTTCACTGCCTCGATCTTCGAAAGAAATGTATAGCAAGTGTGCTAAAATCAAGACAAGCGACTTAAAAAAAGGGGATTTAGTATTTTTTGATTTTGAAGGCAAGGGTGTTTCGCATGTTGGTATTTACTTAAGTAACAATGAGTATGCACATGCATCTACCTCCAAAGGTGTCGTTATCAGTAATTTGGATAATGCATACATGCAAAAACGTTATGTTGGAGCTGGTAGGTTTCTACGCTAATTTGAGTAATTCAGTATAGGTTTTATTAACTTTTGAAAACAATCAAGTTGATGTATTTTTGAACCATGAATACGATATTACATTTATCTACCGATAGAGGGCATGCAGATCATGGTTGGCTCAAAGCAAATCATTCATTTAGCTTTGCTGGATATTACGATCCCAATAGAGTTCATTTTGGTGTATTACGTGTGCTGAATGATGACACAGTAGCTGCAGGTATGGGTTTTGGCATGCACCCACACGATAATATGGAAATCATTACCATACCTTTTACTGGTACTTTGGCTCACAAAGATAGTATGGGAAACACTGGTACTATTGGGTTTGGCGAAATCCAAGTGATGAGTGCAGGAAGTGGTATAACGCATAGTGAGTTTAACCATAGTCAAACCGAACCTGTTACATTATTTCAAATTTGGTTGTTTCCAAACAAAAAAAATGTAACACCGCGTTATGATCAAATTAGCTATGATAAAGAAAAAATGCACAACGAATGGTTGCAAATCATATCACCAAACCCTGATGATGAAGGTAGCTGGATTCATCAAGACGCATGGTTTTATTTGGGAAAATTTGATGAAGGTTTTTCGACAAACTACACGATTAAAAACGAACAAAACGGCGTTTACCTCATGGTTATTGAAGGTGAAATAGAAGTAGAAGGCCAAGTGTTGCAACAGCGCGATGCACTAGGAATCACTGATACTTCTTCATTTACAATCAAAGCTAAAAAACCTTCATTTATTCTGGTCATGGATATTCCGATGCAGGCTTAATCCTATATTTTGCTCTTACAACCAAGCCAAAAAGTTCTTGTTTTGTAATTGTATTGGGTTATATTTGCCATAGATTAGTTTATTAATCTTCTCCTTTTAGGAGCAGTTTACCTCAGCATTTTTGAAATAAGCGTTTTAGCTGAAACTGACGAATCAAATAATTTATTACTTCACACTATCGTACAAGATATGCAATACAATACTTCCCGCGAATTGATGAAAATCAAAGAATATGGCCGTGGAATTTACAACATGGTCAAACATTTAATGACTATTGAAGATCGCGAATTACGTCAAAAAAATGCCGAAGCGATTATCGAAATCATGGCCATTTTAAGCCCGCAACAAAAAGCCATTGAAGATTATAAACAAAAACTTTGGGATCATTTATTTTTGATTTCTGAATATAAATTAGATGTAGATTGTCCATTTCCGATACCAACTCAAGAGCACAAAGAACGCAAGCCAGAGCCACTTCCATACCCAAAATCCAAAATAAAATGGAATCATTTTGGTAAAAAATTTGAGGACATTTTTGAAAAAGCAATTGTAGAAACGGATGAAGAAAAAAAACAAGGTTATATCCAAGTTTTATTTCTATTCATGAAAATTGCATACTCGAATTGGCATAAAGAAAGTGTACACGATGATATGTTGCGCGATGAATTGGCAACGATGAGCAAAGGTAAACTCGTATACGAACCTGGTTCTAAGTTTGTTGAATTTGTAGATGTAAGCGAAATTCCAACTATTAGTGGCGTTCGTCAAACTGAACCAAAAATGCAACAACGTAGATTTTTTAATAATAGGAACAACAATAATAATGGAGGTAATAGAAACGGTAACAATAACATGAATCGAAATGGTATGAATCCGAATTCTCCCAACCGAAACAATAAATTTAATAAGTTTAAGAAAAAAAATAACAACAATAGTTAATTAGCTATGTCACTCTTTTCGTACTTTAGCGGAGTATGAATAGTTTCGAAATAATAGGCGGTATACCATTAAATGGTGAAGTTACTCCTCAAGGTGCAAAAAATGAGGCACTACAAATACTTGCTGCAACCCTACTGACGCCCCACAAAATTACAATCAACAACCTACCAGATATATTAGATGTTCGAGCTTTAATCGAACTTTTGATGGACCTAGGTGTAGAAGTCGAAAAGCATTCGCCAAACGATTATTCTTTTCAAGCCAAAAATATTAACCTTGAGTATCTGATTAGTCCAGAATATAAGAAAAAATCTGGACGATTGAGAGGTGCTGTGATGTTAGCAGGCCCAATGCTTACCCGTTTTAAAAAAGCATATATACCTCAACCGGGTGGTGATAAAATTGGACGACGACGATTGGATACGCACATCCTTGGTTTTGAGAAATTGGGTACCAAATACCACTATAATGAAGAAGAACATTTTTTTACACTAGAGGCTGATGAGCTTGTAGGAAATTATATGTTACTCGACGAACCCTCTGTAACAGGTACTGCCAATATTCTTATGGCTGCGATTTCAGCAAAAGGTAAAACTCGAATTTACAACGCTGCCTGCGAACCATATCTTCAGCAATTGTGTCGATTACTCAATAGAATGGGTGCAAGTATAAGTGGTATAGGTTCAAATCTGTTAACTATTAAAGGTATTGACCCTGAAAGTTTGGTTGGATGCGAACATACTATACTAGCTGATATGATTGAAGTAGGTTCCTTTATTGGACTTGCTGCCATGACTGGTGGTGATATCCTTATCAAAAACTGTAACGTTAAATACCTTGGTTGCATACCAGATACTTTTCAGCGCTTAGGCATATCTATGGAAATAAAAAAGAATGATATCCATATACCCGCACAAGAACATTATAAAATACAACGCTTCATTGGAGGCGATATTTTGACCATATACGATCATCCATGGCCTGGGTTTACACCCGATTTATTGAGTATTGCACTTGTGGTTGCAACACAAGCTAAAGGCACTGTTTTATTTCATCAAAAAATGTTTGAGAGCCGTTTATTTTTTACAGATAAATTGATTGATATGGGCGCTCAAATTGTGTTGTGCGATCCACATCGAGCTGTAGTAGTTGGTTTGGATAAACAATTTCCACTACGTGGCAACACCATGTCTTCACCCGATATTCGTGCAGGATTGGCTTTGCTTATTGCAGCACTTTCTGCTCAAGGTAAAAGTATCATTCAAAATGGTGAACAAATAGATCGAGGTTATCAAAATATAGATATTCGTTTACAACAGTTAGGCGCTAAAATTAGACGAATAGAATAAAGACATTTATTTTTTGAAAAAAGAAACATATGGAATCTACTAGTAAAACATGTTTGGCTTGTCAAAAGCCATTAAGAGGTCGTGTTGACAAAAAATTTTGTGATGATTATTGTCGAAACAATTTTAATAATCAACAACGCGCACAGGATAGTACACCTACCAAAAACATAATTCAACACCTTAAAAAAAACAGAGCAATCCTTGCAGGATTTTTGTTGCAGGAAGAAGTGGTAAAAACGACTAAAGAACGTTTACTGGCCAAAGGATTTCAATTCAAATACCATACACATCATTACGAAAACAAGAAAGGAAATACTTATGTTTTTTGTTTTGAATATGGCTATTTACCGTTGGATCATGATTGGTTTTTGATTGTCAAAAGGATATCAGAATCATAATCAGTTTTTGTTTCTATCTTTAGCCAAAATTTACACTTGAAGGGACTTGTATATAAATCGACTGGTAGCTGGTACATTGTCAAAGGAGACGATGGCGAATACAGAAATTGTCGTATAAAAGGTAAATTCAAAATAGATAAAGAAATAACCTCAACAAACCCTATTGCCGTTGGCGATATTGTAACCATCGAACTTGAACACGATGATGATAATACTGCTATGATTACTGGTATAGATAAACGAAAAAATTATTTAGTACGTAGTTCGCCACATAGTAAACATCACAAACACATCGTTGCATCCAATTTGGATCAAAGTGTCATTATCGCAACTATCAAAGATCCCAAGACATCCCTAGGCTTTATAGATCGTTTTTTGGTAAGTTGCGAAGCTTATCATATTTCTGCATGTATTGTATTTAATAAAGCGGATACATTGGACGACACTGACATGGAGTATTATCATACTGTCAAAACAATCTATAATAACATTGGCTATCCTGTCTATCTGTTATCTGCAGAAACGAAAGAAGGCATTGATGTTTTGCATTCCTTGTTAAAAAATAAAATAAGTTTACTGACTGGACATAGTGGTGTAGGGAAATCAACCATTATCAATACACTGATACCTGAGAAAGATTTGCGTGTACAAGAAGTATCTGAATGGAGTGGAAAAGGGATGCATACCACAACGTTTGCAGAGCTATACAATTTGCCATTTGGAGGAGAACTCATTGATACTCCAGGCATACGCGAATTAGGAATTGTAGATATAAGTAAGAGCGAGCTATCAGGCTATTTTCCAGAAATGAATAAGGCTTTGAAAGCATGCAAGTATAATAATTGTAGTCACTTTAACGAACCGGGCTGTGCAGTCAAAGAAGCTGTAAAAGCAGGAACTATTTCAGAAGAGCGATATATAAGCTACGCCAAAATCTATGAAAGTATACTTGATAAATCGTACTAGTTAATCCTTGAGTTGAATAGGCCAATACGTTTGATCGACATTGAATTGAGCCAATTGTATCAAGGGTTTCTTAGCAAAACGGATTGTTGTATTTTTATATGGTTTACATTCTGTTCCTTTTGTTTGTATCACATTCATTTTTGATGTTGAAAAGTTCACTTCAGTTAGATTTCTTCCAGCATTCCCAATACCTTGTCCGTTACAATCACTATTAATCCAAAAACTATCTTGACTAATCCCGATTAGTTCCCAACGATTCTGTTGAAATCGAAAAGTAAAATGACTCGTCCATCGCCAAGCACTTCCTCCATAATGATGAATATCAAGTACATTTTTTTTCAAGGAAATATAATCAAACGGATCGCCAAAAATGCCACCACAATTTTTACAAAGAATACCGTTCGTTGTATAGGAGGACAATTGGTAACTATTGAGGTTTTTTGCAAAATAAGAAGTGTACGATTGGTTTCATTGGAAAAATCTTGAGATAATTCTGTCTTGGGCGCAAGCACTAAAACAATATCGTTTAGCCCATCTTGATTAAAATCATCTTGTACACTATCTTTAATAAAATAATCTTTTGGGACAAAATCCTGAATGGTTGAGGAAATTTAAATGTATTCAATTGCGCAAGAAGCGAATGTGATATAAATAATAGACTGAGAATGCTGATATGTTTCATATTCGATTTATTTTTACTTATGCAAAATACATTCAGTGCTGTAAAAAAATCTTTAATCTTCTTTTTTCTAAGCTATTGGTTTTCATCTTTGTAGGATTTTTTATTTGGCAACTAAATACGTTTAAAAATAGCTCCCTTTTTTCATTTTCATGCATTTTTTTGTTTGTCATCATGCATATTTCTGGTTCACAATATGCTTACACCCATCATCCAATAGGCATTTGGATGATGGACGCTTTTCATTTACAAAGAGATGGATTTGATCGATTAGTTCATTTTAGTTTTTGTTTTTTAATTACCATTCCATTACAAGAATACATTATTCAGAAATTGGAAGTAAAACAAAAATTGGCATCCATGATTTCATTTTTGTAGATTAATACATTTGCAGCTGTCTTCGAACTTATTGAATGAATTATAGGAGGCGTGCTTTTTCCGGAAACCGGTACAGACTATTTAGGCACACAAGGCGATGTGTGGGATCCACAAAAAGACATAGCTCTAGACATGATTGCATCTCTAACCATTTTATTAGCATACAAGCCATTGTTTCAACGACAAGCAGTCGTTTGATTAGAACAAGAGTAAGTAAGGATTACAAACTTAATTGTGCATTCAAATATTCTCTATTTAATCGAGCAATATTTGAAATAGAAATTTGTTTAGGACATTCAGCTTCACAAGCACCTGTATTTGTACAAGCACCGAAACCTTCTTTATCCATTTGAGCAACCATATTTAACACACGTGTTTTGCGTTCAGGTTCACCTTGAGGCAACAACGCATATTGCGAAACTTTTGCTGATGTAAACAACATAGCACTTGAGTTTTTGCAAGCGGCCACACATGCACCACAACCAATACACATAGCAGCATCAAAGGACGCATCTGCTAAGTCTTTGTTTATTGGTAAAGCATTGCCATCTTGGGCATTGCCTGTGTTAACGCTGACATATCCACCAGCTTGTTGTATACGATCGAAAGCACTTCTATCTACTACTAAATCTTTCAACACAGGAAAAGCCGAAGCTCTCCAAGGCTCTACGGTTACTGTTTCGCCATCTTTGAATGCACGCATGTGCAATTGGCAAGTCGTAGTACCATCCCAAGGACCATGTGCTCGGCCATTGATATGCATACTACATGAACCACAAATACCTTCACGACAGTCGTGATCAAAAGCAATTGGATCTTGACCATCATTGATCAATTTCTCATTCACCACATCAAACATTTCAAGAAATGACATTTCTGTAGAAATATTATTTGCATCATATGTTTGAAAAGCTCCAGCTGAATTTTTATTTGCTTGGCGCCAAACTTTTAGTTTAAGGTTTATTTCTTTATGTTCCATACTTAATTTTTTTTGAACACGGATTTAATAGATAAATAGATTTACACTGATTTATAATTAATTGTGTTTGTTTTAATTTTATAATTATTATCGAATATTTTTCTTTTAAATTGTGCTGATTTGCCAAAATTTATGAGCAAACCTACTTCAACATTTGTTGCTTTTAGATAATTAGTTAATTGAGCTTCATGTTCTTCACAAAGAGATTCTGCTGCTTTAAGTTCAACAATAATTACATCTTCTACTATTAAATCTGCAACATATTGCCCTACTTCAATTTCATCGTAATAAACTTTTATTCCTTTTTGATTTATTACGTCAAGCCCCAATTTTCTTAATTCAATGACCATTGCATTTTCATACACTTTTTCTAAAAAGCCATATCCAAGTTTATTGTAAACATTGAAAAATGCTTTTATGATTAAATCAGTAATATTTGAATGTTTGTATATCATTTTTCTTGCTTTGGAACACTGATTAAACAGATTTGAAAGATATAAAGATTGTAATCTGTGTAAATCTGTTTATCTATCAAATCCGTGTTCTACTTGTAGTTACGTTGACTAGGTTTGATTACTTCATAATTCAAATCTTCTTTGTGCAATTCCCATTCATAATTGCCTTTGTTATCCCAGCAAGAGACGTACATAAACTTATCATCATGACGTAATGCTTCGCCTTCTTCTGTTTGATGTTCTTCACGGAAATGACCACCACAGCTTTCTTCTCTTTGCAAGGCATCGATACACATTAATTCGCCCAATTCGAGAAAATCTGCAACACGACCTGCTTTTTCTAACTCAGGATTAATACTATCGGCATTCCCTGGCACACGCACTTCTTTCCAAAATTCTTCTCTTAATGCTCTAATATCTGCAATAGCTTGTTTTAACCCTTTTTCGTTTCGTGCCATACCACATTCATTCCACATGATTAAGCCTAATTTCTTATGGAAATAATCAACAGATTTTGTTCCTTTATTATTCACAAAATGAGCAATTCTATCATTCACTGCTTTTTCTGCTTCATCAAATGCTGCTTGATTTGTATTAATTCGTGGTGTTGAAATTTCATCGGCCAAATAGTTTCCTATTGTATATGGAATTACGAAATAACCATCAGCCAAACCTTGCATTAAAGCACTAGCTCCCAAACGGTTTGCTCCATGATCGCTAAAGTTTGCTTCGCCCAAAGCATAAAGGCCAGGGACATTGGTCATCAATTCATAATCCACCCAAAGTCCTCCCATGGTATAATGCACCGCAGGGTAAATTCTCATTGGTACTTCATAAGGATTTTCGCCCGTGATTTTCTCATACATTTCAAACAAATTGCCATATTTTTCTTTGACAACTGCTTTACCCATTTTTATTATTTCTTCTTTAGATGCGTTAGGCTTTCCTGTTTTGTTCGCTTCCGTTTTTCCGTAACGTTCAAATGCATCGGCATAATCTAAATATACCGCCATTTTGCTATTTCCAACACCATATCCAGCATCACAACGCTCTTTGGCAGCACGAGAAGCCACATCACGTGGTACTAAATTACCGAATGCAGGGTAGCGACGCTCTAAATAATAATCTCTTTCTTCTTCTGGAATATCTGTTG
The DNA here is from genome assembly GCA_044353325.1 of Chitinophagaceae bacterium. GTDB lineage: Bacteria > Bacteroidota > Bacteroidia > Chitinophagales > Chitinophagaceae > OLB11. The sequence goes on from JBILCF010000003.1 coordinate 22,074, forward strand.
CTTTACGGTTTTCACCTTGTTTTTTAGGCACCCAAATTCGGCCATCGTTGCGCAATGATTCAGACATCAAAGTCAATTTACTTTGGTGGTCACCGCTTACAGGAATACATGTAGGGTGAATCTGTGTAAAACAAGGGTTGCTAAACATAGCGCCTTTTTTATGAGCCTTCCAAGCTGCTGTTACATTTGACCCCATTGCATTGGTAGAAAGGAAAAATACGTTACCGTATCCACCAGTGCAAAGCAATACTGCATGCGCACCATGGCGCTCTATTTCACCAGTAACTAAATTACGAGCTATGATACCACGCGCTTTACCATCTATTGTTACTACATCCAACATTTCATGTCGGTTGTATTCTTTAATTTTTCCTAAAGACACTTGGCGCATTTGTGCAGAATAAGCACCCAATAAAAGTTGTTGACCTGTTTGACCTGCTGCATAAAACGTACGTTGTACTTGCGTTCCACCAAATGAACGGTTGCTTAACAATCCTCCATACTCACGGGCAAAAGGAACGCCTTGTGCAACGCATTGGTCTATAATATTTCCACTCACTTCAGCTAAACGATGAACGTTTGCTTCTCGAGCACGATAATCACCACCTTTAATAGTATCATAAAATAAACGATACACACTATCACCATCATTTTGATAGTTTTTAGCAGCATTGATACCGCCTTGTGCCGCAATGGAGTGCGCACGACGGCCGCTATCTTGAAAACAAAATGTTTTGACACTGTAACCCAATTCGGCCAAACTTGCTGCTGCAGATGCTCCAGCCAAACCTGTACCTACTACAATGATATCGATGCTACGTTTGTTAGCTGGGTTTACCAATTTACAAGTACTTTTATAAGTACTCCATTTTTGTGCTAATTCGCCTGCTGGTATTCTATTGTTGATCATATTAATTCGTGAATTTGAGAATTTGGAAATGTGAAAATGTTCCTCATTCAAATTTATTGTTTATTATTTTTAGATGTAGAAATTATTTTATTTGTTATTTTTTTTATTTCTTGTAAAGTAAAATTCAAATGTTCACAATTGGGATAATTTTCTGATTTCTCACACAATGTAAGCCAATACATTGTTTCATCTATTTCTTTTGCTGCTATTTTAAATTTATGAATAAAGTCTGCTTTACTTTCTGCATTTTGGGCTTCATGAATATTTGCTCCTATAGAAGTTCCAGATTTTAGTAGTTGATTAGCAATTACAAATTTTCTATTAGCTTCTAACACTTCAACATATTTAATTATATCTAATGCAAAAGCAATAGATTTGTCTAAAATAATATTTTTCTTTCCGTCGATCATTTGCTAATTTTCAAATTTACTAATTCTCAAATTATTGTAACCATCCAAAATGAAATGCCAAAGGCATGGCAGCAAATGCTAGACAAATCAATAATGTGTATACATATCCAACATTACGAATTATCGCATTGTATTTAGGACTGTTAACCCCAATGGTTTGAAAAGCACTAGAAAACCCATGGATTAAGTGCCAACAAAGGGCAATTACACCAAATAGATAAACACCAACAATGAGTGGGCTTTGAAACTCTTCTTTCATTTCTTCGTACAGATTATGAGGTGCATCGCCACTGTACAAGGCTATTTTAGTACCAATAAAGAAATCTTTCAAGTGAATAACTAGAAAAATGAGCAAGAGACTACCCAAAATGCCCATGCTACGGCTATACCATGTACTTGTAGCATTACCAGGGTTTACTGCATATTTAACAGGTCGCTTGCTATTGTTTTGCAATGTAAGCATGATCCCTTGTATAATATGTGCAAACAAACCTACAAATAAGCCGATTTCTAAGAATCGTACGATCCAATTGTGGCTTAAAAAGTGTGCAACTCCGTTGTAGGTTTCGCCACCATCGTTTAAGAAAATACAACTATTGGCTACTGCGTGCACAATTAAAAAAAGGATTAAAAAAATCCCTGTAAACGCCATTACTAGCTTTTTTCCAATAGAAGATGTGAAGTATTCTTTCCAAGTCATAATAAAAATATTGAATTTTTCGAGGCACAAAGATACATTGTGAAGAGTACAATGTCAATAAAGAAAGAAAATAGTGTATTGCGAATATGTTATAAACGGCCCATAATACCTTTACAAATACGCTAAAATGGTATATAATTGGGTGAAAAGGATGAAATAAGCAAAAAATGGATGTAGAATACAAACCTTCATGTAACTTACTTTGATATAGAATCTATTGTTGTTTTATAAAACAAACAATTTCCAGGTTGGTTATTTCATAACCTAAAAATCAAATAAATTTTACAATTTCTGTTTACAGTATACTCCTAAGTGTAAACTAAATCAAATCTTTCACAAACCAAAAATCTGTTTGAGGTGTAGTTCCCAGCGGGAAATCATTTTCTAAACCTGTATTCACAAACCCCATTTTTTCATAAAAACCTCTTGCTCTAAAATTGTATTCCCATACACTGAGGTAGATTTTTTGATAGTTGCGTTCTTTGGCAAAATCAAATGCAAATTGCATAAGCTCCCTTGCAACATCGGTACCATGATATTCTTTCAACACATACAAACGGACTAATTCAATACACTTAAATTTTTTTAACTCCTCAAATGGATATTCGTTTTTTTCATTGATGCGAATATATCCTTTGGCTATACCATCTTCTTCTAAAAAAAAGAAATTATCTTCCTCATCTTGCAATTCTAATTCGCATTGCGCTGTATTAAAATATTTTTCCAATACACCTTTCATATCTTCTTTGGTACAAGTTCCACCAAATGTATCGTCAAAAGTTTTAACACCTATTGCTTGTAATAGTTGTACATCTTTTATAGTTGCTTTTCGAATCATAATTTTTTTTTAATGGTTTCGGTGGATACATTCCATAAGAAATAGCATCATCTTTTTCTGAAAATAAAAAATCAACTCCTAGAATACAGGTTGCTGATTGAAAACAGAACCTATTAATATGAATTCTTTGAACTTTAATTAGATAATCAATACAAGATTTTACTCTTTTCCAATGGAGCAAACTCGTTATGATTTCCATTTGCGCTAAAAGTAACTGTTGCATAGCAATTTGTATTATGTTTTAAATCAGATGCAATGTTATCTAATTCAAGTTTTGAATTTGTATTTAGTTTAAATGAATTGTAAAAAAATTGTATACTTCGTCCTTTATCTCCAAGCGAACATAACTTATTATCTTGCGCATATACTTTTATGTTAAAGATAATTGTTACTATTAAAAAAAAATATTTCATTATTGTAAATCTACTTTTAATCTGTAATATTCTAAGAAATCTATGGCAATAAAGTATGTTTAATTACAATTTCAACTTATCTGGATTTTGTCTATTATCAAAAATGGAGAGAATTTCGATTGTGTTTTGTTCTTCTTTATAATCATAATACAGAGAAACATTTTTATGAATTACCACTCTTCTTACATTCTCGTCAATAATTGAAAATGAATATGGATTTTTACTAATCATTGAAATTTTATGATTCACTAAATTTTCAAAATCAAGAATGATATCAACATTCCAAATTAACATCAGAAAATCAACAATTTCTTCATATTCACTAATTGCATTTGGTGACCAAATTATTTTTCCAACCATTTTTTAGCCATTTTCATAACTTCTTCATTTGGCACACCTTTACCTTGTTTAATTTGTTGTCTGCTTAATTTAATACGTTCTAAAACAGCATCAGGGATTGCTGAATGACTTGAATGTAAAAATTGTTTAATTTCAAGCAAAACATCTTCACTAACATGATCTAGCTCTTCAATAATTTGGGCTTTTAACTCAACTATATTCATAACAAACTATTTTGTTTTTGTAAAAATAACAAAAAAATGGAACACATTACTGCATTCCATTCTTTTTATAGTTTGAGAGAAACCTCCTTTGGAGGGTAGGGAGGCTATAATCCACACATCTCTTCAGGCTTCACCCAAGCATCAAATTCTTTATCAGTTACGTAGCCTAATTTCACTGCCATTTCTTTCAAAGTAGTTCCTTCTTTATGTGCTTTTTGCGCAATTTCTGCTGATTTATAATAACCAATTTTTGTGTTCAATGCCGTTACCAACATCAATGAATTGTCTAAATGTTTTTTGATGTTAGCTTTGATTGGTTCTATACCTACAGCGCATTTATCGTTGAATGATACACAACCTTCACCGATTAAACGAGCACTATGTAAGAAGTTATAAATCATCATAGGTTTGAATACATTCAACTCAAAATGACCCATGCTTCCACCAACAGTAATAGCCACATCATTGCCCATAACTTGTGCAGCTATCATAGTCAACGCTTCACATTGTGTAGGATTTACTTTTCCTGGCATAATAGAACTTCCTGGTTCGTTGTCTGGAATAAAAATTTCACCAATACCTGAACGTGGTCCTGACGAAAGCATACGAACATCATTCGCTATTTTCATCAATGAAACAGCAACAGTTTTCAATGCACCATGTGCTTCTACAATGGCATCGTGAGCAGCTAATGATTCAAATTTATTTTCAGCAGTTACAAAAGGAAGCTTAGTTAATTTCGCAATATGTTTTGCAACATTTTTTGCATAATTTTTTGGTGTATTAATTCCTGTACCAACGGCAGTTCCTCCCAATGCTAATTCGCTTAAATGTGCCAATGAATTTTTTATCGCTTTTAAACCATGATCTAATTGAGATACATAACCACTAAACTCCTGACCTACTGTCAATGGTGTAGCATCCATGAAGTGGGTACGACCAATTTTGACCACATTCATGAATTTCTTTGATTTTTTATCTAAAGTATTACGCAATTTTGTGATACCAGGAATTGTTGTTTCCATCAACATTTTGTAAGCAGCAATGTGCATCGCTGTTGGAAATGTATCATTACTACTTTGACTTTTATTGACATCATCATTAGGATGTAAAAATTTTTCTTTATCTTTTAATTTACCGCCCATCAACACATGACCACGATACGCAACGACTTCATTGACATTCATGTTGCTTTGTGTACCACTTCCTGTTTGCCAAACGACTAATGGGAATGCATCAGCATGTTTTCCTTCTAGGATTTCATCACATACTTTGCCTATCAAATCGCATTTTTCTTTGCTTAAAACTTTTGCTTCCATGTTGGTGATAGCAGCCGCTTTTTTCAAATACGCAAATGCCTCAATGATTTCTTTTGGCATTCTGTTGATGTCTTGTGCAATTTTAAAATTGTCGATTGAGCGTTGTGTTTGTGCTCCATAGATGGCGTTCATTGGTACTGAAACCTCACCCATCGTGTCTTTTTCGATTCTGAAACTCATGAATTAATTTTTATAGTTTGCAAAGGTAATTTGTTTTTAATGATCTTTTATATACGAATTATATTTAATGTATATATTGTTGATAAACATCATAAAATGTATGATTCAAAATATATCCTAAATTCTGTCATACTTTACAAGATTCGTACAATTTTTTTTCTTGATTTGCATCAAAAATCAAGTGTATGAGGGGTATTTTTATCGTCGTATTATTTTTAAGTTTTGCGTCACAATTATGTTATTCACAATACAAATTAAATGAAATAATTGTACAAGAAAATAGGATGTCTGACAAGTCATTATCTGATCTCAATGTCAATACTCAAATCATTACGAAAGAGGATATTCAAAAACATAGTATTCGAAATATCTCTGAAATTTTACAATATGTTTTAGGTATACAAGCTACAAGAAGAGGAAATAATAATGCACAAACTGATATAAAAATAAATGGTGGTACTTTTGAACAAACATTAGTATTAATTAATGGACACCCTATTATAGATCCACAAACAGGTCATCATTTAATGAACTTGCCATTATCAGTTTATGACATTGAGCAAATTGAAATACTTACTGGTCCACAGGCACACGCCTATGGCATAAACGGGATATCAGGTGCTATAAATATAGTTACTAAACGTGTAAAAGAAAATCAGATATTTACAAATATCAATGTTGGAAGTAATTTTCAAATGGACACTTCTATCAATAAAACATATAATACCACTAGTATACAATTGGGTGTTAGTAATGCTACAAAAATAGCAAAGCAATATTTATCCTTTTCTTCCGATATTGGCAACGGTTTTATGTATAATACACAAACAAAAAACTTTAAAGGTATTTATACAAATGATATTACATTATTGAAAAAACATAAATTTTCTATTTTGGTCTCATATATACACAATAATTTTGGAGCAAATGGATTTTATGCAGCACCTTATGATGTTAATTCTATAGAAAAAGTAAATACATTTTTTACTGCACTTCGGCATGAAAAAAAACTAAGTAAATCGTGGACAATAAAGTCAAATATATCTGCACGTTTAAATAAGGATGTTTACACTTTTATAAAGCAAAATCCTAAATATTATGAAAATACACATAAAACTACAAGTTGCTTTGCTAATACTAATTTAAATTATAGATACAAAAAAGGGGAATTGGGAATTGGGCTTTCTTATAGTTTACAAACCATAAATAGTTCGAATTTAGGTACTTTCGAACGAACAAATATCGGTTTATATGCAGAAAATAGATACACTATTAATTCAAAGTTGACTGCAAACTTTGGCATGTTTACTAATTTCAATAAAAAATGGGGCATTTCAATTTTACCTGGAATCAATATTGGATATCAAGCATCTTCATCACTTAAATTCTATGCTACTATAGGAAGTGCAAACAGAATGCCAACATACACAGATCTTTATTATAAGGGACCTTCAAATATAGGAAATGACCAATTAATTCAAGAAAAATCTATAGGTTATGATTTGGGTATAAAATATGGAAATCAGAGAACACAATTTTCTATCAATACTTTTCATCGTTATGTAAATGAATTAATTGATTGGACAAAACCAGTAAATTCAACATTTTGGCAGCCTTCTAATTTTGGGAACCAAAATGTATACGGACTACAATGTTATTCAAATTTTAATATTAGCAATTCCAAAAAATACGCATTCAGAAATATTACTTTCAATTATCAATTTAATTCTATTCATTTCAAAAACAATACAAAAGATATCGTTTCACGCTACGCTTTAGACTTTTTCAAACACCAAATAATTACGAATTCAACGTTTGATTTCACGAGATCTATTTTTACTACTGCAAGTATCCGCTATCAAAATAGATTTAATTATACAGATTATACTTTATTCGACCTTAGGATAGGCTATAATGCAAAAAAAGTTTTATTTTATATAGATGTGAATAATATTTTAAATACTCAATATTTAGAAAGTAACGTTATGCCCATGCCAACTCGTTGGTGTACAATTGGTGGAAATATACAATTCAAGTACTAAGTAAACCCAGTTGTAGAGAATTATAAATTGTAATAGAATATTAAATTATTCACTTTGTAAAATCTTCAAACGCTTGCATGACTTGAATGAGCTGTTGGACATTGTCCATGTTTTGAGCATTATATATCGAAGCTCTCAATCCTCCTGTAACCTTATGTCCTTTTATACCAATGATATTATGCTGTTCGCAAAAAGTAATAAATTGTTGTTCTAAATCTGATGATGACATGGTAAAGCATACATTCATCAAACTTCTATCTTCGGTTTGAATGTGATTTTCAAACAAAGTGTTACGGTCTATTTCTGCATACAAGGCGTGTGCTTTTTGATGATTTAAAGTCTCAATTGTTGCGACACCACCTTGCGCTTTTAACCATCTTAAATTCAACAATGATATATAAGTCGCTATAATAGGCGGTGTGTAATAATTTGAATGTTTTGCTACAAGCATTTGATAGTCAAAGACTGGTGGAATTTGTGCATTCGAACGAACAAGAAATTCTTTCTTAACAATTGCTATACTTAAACCTGCAGGTCCAATATTTTTTTGAGCACATGCATAAGCGAAGTCAATTTTAGAAAAGTCTATGACTCTACTGAACACATCGCTACTCATGTCAATGACAAGCGGACTTTCTACTACTGGTATTTGATGAAACTGTGTACCATAAATGGTATTGTTGCTTGTTAAATGTATATAAGCATATCCTTTGGTTGATTTAAAATCCAAGACATTCGGTATATGTCTATATTGCTTTTCTTGTGACGATGCTATGATTTCAGTTTGACCATAATAAGCTGCATACTCCAAGGCTTTATGTGCCCAATATCCAGTATCTAAAAATCCAGCTTTGGATTCTTGGGATAAAAAATTCATAGGTATTTGAGCAAATTGAAGTCGAGCGCCACCTTGAAGTAAAATGACTTCATGTTCATGACCGATTGATGCTAACTCGCGAATCAAAGACAAAGTCTCTTCCAAAATAGATTTAAATAATTGACTTCGGTGTGAAATTTCAGCAATAGAAATACCTTCATTATTTACATTCAAAATGCCTTCTGAAGCCTGCGCTAAAACTATTTCAGGTAATACAGCAGGACCAGCATTAAATATTATTTTTCGCATGAAATATTTATCTATTTTCTTGTATCTCAATTTCAGCTTCAATATCTTCATCATATCCTGTTACACCACCACTGACTGCCATTTTCATTGCATCTGATGGATTGATATCAAGCGGGGTTACATTTTCTTTGTCAACGATAACAAGCATCCCACTTACGGCATAGGAGTGTGGCATATATACCGCCACTTTATTTTCAAACCCTAGTTTGCTTAAATTTTTTTGGGTGATGAAACCAATTTGGTACACTTCAGGATTAATTCTAATTTTTACCAATACGGGTTTGTTGAATTTCTTTTTATCACCCATAAAACTTTCAACCACATCTTTGACAGAACCGTAAATAAATTTAAGAAAGGGTGTTCGTTCAAGGATGTTATCAAAAAAATCAATTAAAAACTTCCAAACAAAAAATGTACTACCAAGCCAGCCCAGCACAATCAATGAAGAAATCACAATTAAAAAACCAACACCGCGTGGCATGGATGGGATTTGAGTATCAATAATGTCAAAAATTGAATAAGCGGCCCAAGCCGTTACAGCTATCGGTGAAATAATAATAATTCCTTGAAAGAAATAGCGCAATAAAAGTGCGGCGAGTTTTCGCATGGTGCAAAGATAAAGCTAATGAGGCTGAAATGCACAAGAAGAATTTAGTTTTGTTGCAAACTTAGATTTAGGTTTAGATTCCTGGTATTTACTAGACTTCTTTATTCTACTATTGATTTTATTTTATTGCATTCGCCAATACCGTTGGTATCCGAAGGTTGACATTCAGTTGGTGTTATCATTTGTTTGTCTTTAAAATCTGGAACACCATCACCATCAGTATCACGTGGGCAACCTCTGGAATCAACTCGAACGCCTTTTGGAGTATTAGGACATTGATCAAAGCAATCGTTTATACCATCATCATCGGCATTTTTTCTACAATCTTTTTTTGGTTTATCGGGTTGTTGTTTAGTTTCTATTTGGAATGAAAATAAACTGTAAAAAACAAAACCTATCACAAGAAAGAATTTCATATTTCGTTGATATTTTAACGTTCAATCTGAATTTTAGAATAAATACTATTTTGAAACCTAAAAAGCATTTTCAATAACTAGACTCATATGTTTTTTAAAACATGTGTAACTAATAGGATCATTTAACGTACCAATGTAATATCTCCCTGCTTAAATATCTTACCGCAATTTGTTTCCGCTTTGAGATAATAATAATACGTTCCTGATTCTGCTCGTTTGTTTTTAAACTCTCCATTCCAACATTGATCAGGGCTATCTGTTTCAAATACTCTTTCGCCCCATCGATTATATATTGCAAAGTAGTAGGTGCTAAAATTAGCTTTGTGTCGAACATGTAAACAATCATTGTTGCCATCATTGTTTGGTGAAAATGCAGAAGGTATAAAAATACTTGCCTCGTCATTGTTGTAATGATAAACAACAATTGAATCCATATCGGTACACGAACCTGTTGTACCAGTTACATAAAATGTTGTGGTCTGTGCTACTGTTGCATTGGTCAAGGAACCTGTTGGATTGCTTAAAAAATTTGCTGGTGTCCAAGTGTAATTTTGTGCACCTATAACTTGTAATTGAACAGTATTGATATTACACTCTGCATCACGATTTTTAGAAATTGAGATATTTATTTCATTGATTACATCAATGGTTACAACTATTGTACCGCTACAACCTGTAGCATCAGAACCTGTTACAGTATAAGTTGTCGTTGAAGTTGGATATGCAAATACACTAGTTCCAGTATAAGAGCTTAATCCTGGTAGAATAGACCAATTATAGTTTGTAGCACCACTTGCTGTTAACTGCACACTATCGCCTAAACACAATATTGATGTAGGTGGAGTTACCGTTATTGGAAGGTTTTGATTGACAGACACAGTTACTGAACTTGTATTGCTACAACCATTTGCATCTACACCAGTGACTGTATATGTAGCTGTAGCAGTAGGAGAAAATGCAATTCCATTGGTTACACCATTTGTCCAAGTGTATGTGCTTGCTCCTGAACCAGTCAATATAGTTGTTCCCCCCGGGCAAATATTCGAAGGGTTAGCAACAGCTCCGACATTGGGTAACGGATTGACTGTTACAATAACAGTTGCAGTATTGGTACATCCATTGATATCAGTACCTGTAACTGTGTAGGTTGCTGTGGTTGATGGTATAAAAGGTACACCATTGGTTACACCACCACTCCAAGAATATGTATTTGCACCACTAGCGGTGAATACAGTAGAGCTACCTGGACAAACTGATGTAGGATTAGCAATACCTTGAATATTGATTGGGTTTTCAATAGAAATAACTGATTGATAAAAGGTATCTGTTTGGTTTGCACTATTCGTTACAACCAAATATGCCTGAAAAGTTCCGCTACCTGTATAATTATGCAGTGGATTTTGTGATGAAGAACTATTACCGTCACCAAAATACCAGTTCCATGATACAATAGTTGAATTTGTAGCAATAGATAAATCAGTGAATTGAATTATAGAAGAATCACAGTTGTTTGGGACAGAAGTGGTAAAATTTGCAGTAACTGAACTTGATTGGATAATACTATTACAAAGTGAATCTATTTCTTGTGTATTAATAGCTCGATTATAAATACGAATATCATCAATAATCCCATTTACCCAATAAGGATATAAGGGATTATTTTTTCGACCAATAAACAAATCATCTGTATTGCTTCCTAATGGTCCTGACAAGCTCATTGTTTGTTTAAGCACTCCATTTACATAAAGTCTTGATGAATCTCCCCCGTATATTGCAATAACACAGTCCCAAAGTGATGTATCTACAAAGGGCATATAAGAGCCTGGTACTGGCAACTGATTATAACATTCTAATGAATAGTTTTGCATTGCAGGGTTCATTGGTGATGAACAATTTAGAAATGCTGTACTATAAGCATCTGAACATCTTAAAGTATACCATCCATTTATATAATCTGAATTTCCTTTGTCTACAATTGAATTCCCATGACAAGGACCAGCATAAAATCCTTGAGTTTTTATGCGAGCATAAATAGTAAATGAATCACTTGGAAATGAACTTAAAGTTGGTGAATTCGCAACTTGAATATAACTACTTGAACCATTGAAATAATATGCCGTATTTGGTATACCAGCTTGACCTGGCACTAAAGTAGCTCCAAAAACAGTTCCATTATTACCATTTCCGCTCACATCATTGGCATTGCCATTAAAATTCCAATGAGCTACGAGACCTAAGTTCAAATTGACTTGTGTGTATACATTACTAAAAATGCAAAGAAGTACAATACCTAATTTAATTTTCTTCATATAGAAAGTAATATATGTATGGCTAGAAGTAAAATTCATTGTAAATGTAATGTGAAATATACTAAATTCGTATTTTTCAACTCTAAAAATGGTAATAGGTAGTGGTTTATTGGCAAAAAGTTTTGCAAATTTTCTGAATAATGATTCATTTGTTGTGTTCTGCTCAGGTGTATCAAATTCGACATGTACCAACATATTAGAATTTGAACGAGAATGCAATTTGCTAGAAAAATCAGTAACAGAAAATGAAGATAAAATATTAATCTACTTTAGTACTTGTAGCATCTATGATGACTCCCTAAAAAATAGTTTATACATTCAACATAAATTAAAGCTTGAAAATTTTATACAAAAAAAATGTCATAAATTCTATATTTTTCGACTCTCCAATGTTGTTGGTCTAACTTCAAATAAATATACCATTTTAAATTATTTCTATAATTGTATAGAACATGAAATTTCATTTGATTTATGGAAATCTTCCTTTCGAAACATAATTGATGTAGATGATGTTAATTCTATCGTTACATATATTATCCAACATAAATTATTCCAAAATGAAATTACAAACATTGCTAACAATAACTCAAGTTCTGTATTAGAAATTGTTTCAGCTATTGAAAAGTATTTATCAAAAAAAGGGAATTATGAATTAATAGAAAAAGGGAAAGAATTTAAAATTAACACAACAAAAATCCAACCAATTCTTGAACAATTGCAACTTTCTTTTAATTCAAATTATATCGATACTCTATTAAATAAATATTATAAGTAGTGAATTATCAACAAGCTTGTATTAAACGTGATATTGAATTTTTCCTTTTATTTCCCCTAGTCTTATTGGGTAAAGGATTAGGTTATTTGTTTAAACTCAAACAAAAAAGTAGTTATTTCTTATTCTTCCCTTCAGCTGATATTGGAGGTTCTCCAAAAGTTAATGCCGATATACTCTATCTTTTAAAAGATAAAAAACCCATTGTTATTTTTTCAAAAAAGGCAAACAATAATGGATTTAAAGAACTTTTTTATTCTTCAAATTGTACCATTATTCATTTACACAAGTTAATCGACAACAAATACATTCATTTTATGAATGTTATATATAGAGGTATTATAAGTACATGGATTAATCAATCTGAAAATCCTATAGTTTTTGGTGGTGAATGTATGTATTTTTATAAAGTCATACCTCATTTAACTCCCTCTGTAAAAAGAATTGAATTATCTCATCTCAATACTTGGCTGAACTATAATCAAGCCTTTGTAAAGTATATTGATTTAAGAATAGCCAGTACACCTAAACTAAAAAGATATTTCGAGCAACAATATCTAACCAACAAGATACCATCTACATACCTATCAAGATTATTATATATTGACAACTGGGTAGATATTCCTCCATATTCTCAAAAAACAACAGACAACCTAAATGTTTTATTTGTTGGAAGAGGAGCTCCACAAAAAAGAGTACACATTATATCTGCTATTGCAGAAGAAATACTTAAAAAAAATAATGATATTTCTTTCACCTTCGTCGGGGATGTGCAACATATTTTAAGTGAATTTGTTATGAACAATTCTGTTTTTTATGAATTTGTAAAAGAAAAAGAAGAATTAGCCAGTATATATGATCAAGCAGATATTTTAATTCTAACCTCTGCATTTGAAGGATTACCAATAGTAATAATGGATATGATGGCTAGGGGTAAAGTAGTTATTTCAACTGCTGTAGACGGTATTCCTGATTATATCATTCACAATAAGTCTGGACTCTTAATTGATGAAATTGACGATGAAAACATAGTTAAGGAAAAAGGTATTGAACTAATTTTAAAAATGAATAGTAACCGTGAATTACTTCATGAAATAGGTATGCAAGCTAGAAAAACCGCGCAAGAAAAATTTAATAGAGAACTATTTGAAGAAAAATATAAAACAATATTTTCTATTTAAATACCTAGTTTTTAATAGCCATTCTACCTGAATAATCAACTTTAGCTAAAAATAAAGTTATCCCATTTTGTTGAATATACTCATCTACCGCTTTTTTGGCGCCAACCCAATGTCCATAATCATCTATTATTAGCACACCAGATTTGACCAATAATGGAAATAAATGTATTAGTTCATGTTTTGTCGATTCATACCAATCTGTATCTAATCGAAGTAAGGCTATATACCCATTTGGTATTGATTCAGGAATTGTATCTTCTACTTTCCCCTTTATAAAATGAATGTTATTGTCTGGATAATTGGTCAGTTTTAAATTATTTTTTACTTCATCCAAACTAGAAAAACACCAAACAGAAGCTTGGTCTTCTTTTGATGCTTTTTGTAGCAAATCATTTGCATCGATACCAGCAATGTCTTTATCATTTTCTGTAGGCTCACTCATCCCTTCATACGTATCATACATCCATATTGTTCGATCTGTAACACCAAATTTTTGGAGTGTTTTAGCTATTAGCATTGAACTACCTCCTTTCCAAACCCCACATTCTACAAAGTCGCCAGGTATATTGTTTTTTACAACATATTCAACCCCTTTGTACAATGCATACATTCGCTCTACACTAGTCATCGTATATGGTTTGCAAAATGCATATATATCTAAAAACTCGGCATACTCTTCGTTAAAGGTGTCTTTGATGATTTTATATCCAAATCCACGTAATATTTTATTTAATGACTGAATTATCATTTTACAGATTAAATTTGTTGTTGTAATCGCTATGAAAGCCAACAAATCTAATGCATTTTTTTCCAAAAACTGGCTAGGAGCCTTATATAGTCCTCTTTTTTTTACACGAAAGGAACTTTTTAAAGCCATTTCTATGTTTGCTCCCCGTTTCACTGGAACCATGGTTGACTTGGGTTGTGGTACCAAACCTTATGTTGCTGAGTTTAAAAATGTTACAAATTATATCGGTTTAGACATCGAACATAGTGGTAACAACGATGGCAAATCAAGCGTAGATGTCTTCTATGATGGCAAAACTTTTCCTTTTGAGAATAATAGCATAGATGGCGTATTTTCTTCTGAAACCTTTGAACATATTTTTAATTTGGAAGAAATAATCCAAGAAATTCAACGTGTGTTAAAAAAAGATGGATTACTACTAGCAACCTGCCCATTCTTTTGGCCCGAACATGAAGTGCCTTATGATTATGCTCGTTATACCTCGTTTGCAATACAAGATATACTCCGACGCAATGGATTTGAAATCGTAGCCTACGAAAAAACTGGTAATTATTTCACAGCAATGCTACAAATGCAAGCGTTGTATTTGTATTTTTTTATCAATCGAATTCCATTATTAAGCGACGTATTTTTCATTGTTTTCATTACACCTATTTTTATTCTTGGTTCTTTAGTCAATAAAATATTGCCAAAATTTATGAAACGAAAAGACCTTTACTTAAACAATGTTATCTTAGCAAAAAAAATCTAACGTGGGGATCATCAAACGACAGAGTCTTAAAACCAGTATAGTCAATTATGCAGGTGTACTCATTGGCGTTATTTTTTTCAATTTTATTTTCCCGCATATTATATCCGAAGAGTATCTCGGTTTGATTGGGCTGCTTCAAAACCTCATGTATATTTTGGTTTCGCTTCCAGCATTGGGTTTAGCGCACGTTTTGCTACGTTATTATAGTGTATGGAAAGATACTGATCAAGTAAAGCACTTCAATGCTTTTGCTATGATATTGATGGGTATGGCTTTATTGGTTTTTAGTTTGTTGTATATTGAATTCAAACAACCCATTATTGATAATTATAAAACACATTCATCTCTTTTTATTCCCTATTATTTTTTAGTCATTCCTTTGGTTATACTTCAAGCCTATACACAATACTTCGAAATCTTTGGTATGGTCAAACTTCGAGTAGCAGTACCAGCATTTTTACGCGAAATAGTTACGAGAGTTTTGCTTATCACATTGATTTATTTCTTTGCATACAAATTGCTCAATGAACAACAATTTATCTATGGTTTTGTAGGAGTTTATCTGCTTACATTTTTGATTTTGCTTTTTTATATGGTCAAAGGTTTGCACTTTGAAGCCAAAGGCGCCAAATTGTATCTGAAAGGAAACACTGATTTGAAGACACAAGTCCAATATGGAGGTGGCATGTTGTTGTTGATGATATGTACCAATGTGCACAATTTTTTGGATGGTATTATTTTGCCTGCGTACCTTGGACTTGGGGCATTAGGTATTTATTTACGACCACTTGTTTTGGGACAAATGATACAAGTGCCCTACAGAGCTATTTCGCAAATTTCATTGCCTATATTACGCGAAGCCATTGTTGAGAACAATATGAAAAAAGTCTATGAACTCAACAATCAGATTGGCATTAATTTATTTTTAATCGGCACATTTTTGTTTTCGTTGCTTATCGCCAATGCCGATGGAATATTTTCACTTTTACCGGCAAGCTATGCTGTAGGAAAGTCGGTGCTATACATCATTGCAGTTGGTCGTTTGCTCGACATGGCTTTTGGACTCAATTCTGAAATTTTAAATTCATCCAAATACTACAATTATATTATAGCTTTATCTGTTCTGATGATGCTGATGACAGTCGGATTAAATATCCTTTTAATTCCACGTATGGGAATGAATGGGGCTGCATTAGCGGTTTCTATTTCATTAATCACATTTAATATTCTTAAAACAATTATTATTTATAAAAAATATGGTTTTCA
Organism: Chitinophagaceae bacterium; assembly: GCA_044353325.1. Classification (GTDB taxonomy): domain Bacteria; phylum Bacteroidota; class Bacteroidia; order Chitinophagales; family Chitinophagaceae; genus OLB11. The sequence continues at coordinate 38,625 of JBILCF010000003.1, forward strand.
TTGCTTTAGCAAACATTATCTTACACTTATAGGTATTTCTGTTTTTGTAATTGGCTTATTGTATTTGATTCCACTTATACAATTTATTCAACATCATATGTTTTTCAATGCCTGTCTCAATATCTTGTTTAAAGGCTCGTTGGGCGTGGCATTGTTCCTTATACCTACTTATCTGTTTAAGGTTTCTCCCGATTTAAACGATTTCATTAAATTGGTTTTAACCGGTAAGATATTGAAAGGAGGGCATAAAATGGATCACTTGTAATCACAGTTTTTGCTACATCAATATCCTAATTTACTATAAGTAACAGATATTGAAAGACTTTATTCTCTACATTAATTTTAGGCTATCTAATTATCATTCATCACCAACCAAACACACGCTTATGCACTTGCACAAAGAGGATATCCTCAATTTAGAACAACGCTACCGAGCTACACTCATCAACTCCTTGGCAGGATTTAAAACTGCTGTATTGGTTGGCACTGAATCTAAGGAAAGTCATACCAATTTGGCACTTTTTAATTCGTTGATTCATTTGGGCGCCGACCCAGCTTTATATGGCCTTATATTCAGGCCAGAATCTGAATTGCGCGATACCTTACATAATATTTTAGAAACAGGTTGTTATACTTTAAACTATGTTTCTGTTGACCAATACCAAAAAGCACATCAAACCTCAGCGCGATATGATGCTAAGATTTCTGAATTTGACGAAATTGGTTTTACTCCAGAATACCTAAATGACTTTACAGCACCATTTGTTGAAGAAGCTGTAGTAAAAATTGCTATGAAATTTGAACAAAAAATTGACCTAGCTATTAATGGAACATCTTTGGTGATTGGTAGTTTGCAACATATCATTGTACAAAACTTTATGATCGAACCTGATGGTTTTGTTGCGCTAGATCAAATGAAGACTTTAGGTTGTATAGGACTCGATGCTTATTTTTCATCTACACGTATCGGCCGATTGCCTTATGCAAAATCTAAAAGTGAATAATTCATTGGCTTCCTAGAATAATTTTATTTTTGATTCATAATTTGGATTTAACAAAAATGCAAACATCGCTTTTCTTTTATTTCAGGTTAGTTTTTCTACCTTCGGAAAAATTATTTTTATGACACACAACGAAAGACTTTTGGCAGAATTTAAACAAGAAGCTGCTTCTACACGCAAACTATTGGAACGTGTACCAATGGACAAGGCAGATTATAAACCACACGAAAAATCAATGACGCTAGGCCGCTTAGCAACACATGTAGCTGAAATAGCTGGCTGGTGGAAAGAGTGTTTGGTAAATGATGAGTTAGATTTTGCAAAAGGCGATTTTACACCTAAAGTTTTTACCTCTTCCGAAGAATTAGTTACACTTCACGACTTCTTGGTGGAAAATTCTTCACGCATTTTAACAGAAACTCCCGAATCTGAATTTGAAAAGATGTGGACTATGCGACAAGGCGATATGATATTTTTTACGCTTCCTAAACATGAAGTTGTACGTACATGGTGTATGAACCATTTGTACCATCATAGAGCTCAATTGGGTGTTTATATGCGTATGCTTGATGTACCTCTACCTGGTATGTACGGTCCTACTGCAGATGAGAATTAATTTATTTAAAAAATAAATACAAAAGCCTATGCTGAATCGCATAGGCTTTTTTAATTTATATAGTTTGAATGAATTCTTAATGACTACAACGCCGCTTCGTAACGTTTGCTCACTTCGTCCCAGTTTACAACATTCCAAAATGCACCAATATAATCAGCACGACGATTTTGATAATGTAAGTAGTAAGCATGTTCCCATACGTCCATACCCATAATCGGTTTACCAGGACATTCCGCCATATCCATCAATGGATTGTCTTGATTTGGGGTAGAACATATACATAATGTTTTGTCTGCTTTTACACATAACCAAGCCCAACCGCTTCCAAAACGTGTCATACCAGCGTTAGCAAAATCTGCTTTCATTTTTTCTAATCCACCCAATTGATATTCGATAGCTTCAGCTAATTTTCCAGTAGGTTGTCCACCACCATTTGGCGATAAAATTTCCCAAAATAAAGAATGGTTATAATGTCCACCACCATTGTTGCGAACAGCCATCGGTAATGAAGACATTACCGTCATTAATTCCTCTAGGGTTTTAGACTCATGTTCTGTTCCTGCAAGGGCTTTGTTTAAATTGTCAACATATGCTTGATGGTGTTTGCCATGGTGTATTTGCATGGTCATCGTATCAAAATGTGGTTCTAGTGCTTCGTGGGCATAAGGTAATGCCGGTAATGTGAATGCCATAATAGTTGTAATTTGTTTATTTAAAATAGAATACAAATATATAGTATTATACCCTGATGCAGTTATTAAATAAATGCTATTTGACTATAGAAAAAAACTATTCTTAATACTCAAAGTCAAGTCCAAGACTATCTTTGAGTTGTTGTAACGATGGATTTTTAAGTGCCATTTTTTCAAAAACTTCTTTTGTACTCAAAACCCTTGAGCCCGTTCGTTCTTCTTGTTCTTTTTTTAAATTAAATAAAACATTGACCTCATCATTGTGGAAATGTCCTTTAAAAAAGTCGAGTAATTGTTGTCGTTCGCCTTTTAAAAAATCTAGTGCTACGATATTGGAATGAATTGTTATTGCATGACCTTCAAATACTACATCGCTGGCCAAAATAGCACTTTTATACAATGTCTTGTTAGCAGCTACAAGTTCTACAGCGCCCTGCCATGCTACCTTCAAGTTTTCTTCAGTTATGTCTACTTTAACTTTATCGGATTCTAATGCTTTTAACTTCTCACGAGCTGCATCTTTAATTGATTTTAGATTGCCTAGTGTTACACCATAGGTTTCGGCACTTGGTGCTGGTTGCGGTTGTGTAGGTTCAACTTTAGGTGTTGGTGCTTGCTTTGATTCAGGCGCTTCAGGTTGCTTTGGTAATTTTAAATCAGGAGTTGGCGCTAATACAGGCATAGCTGTTCGTAGCAAATGACGTGCAGGTCTTACGATATCAGACTTCCCGCTTAAGATTTTTTTTTTAAAAGTGCACCGCTTTCGTCACTCAAGAGTTGTATTGCTTGTTGCAAATAATTTAGTTTAATCAAGGCTAGTTCTACGTGTAAACGTCTATTTCGAGCTTGTTTGTAGTTTAATTCGGCCTGATTCAATACCGATAGGGCATTGATGATATACGACTGATTAATTTGATTGGCTTGGTTAAAATATTTATTCTTAACCAATTCGGGCAAATCCAATAAACGACTTACTCTATTGTCTTTGCTCATGAGCAAATTTCTAAAATGCTCCGTAAGGCCATTCATAAACATATCGCCTTCAAAACCTTTGCTTGTAATTTCGTCGAAGAGCAACATGACCGCAGGCATATCCTGCATCATGAGCGATTCGACCAATCGAAAATAATAATCGTAATCAAGTATATTGAGGTGTTCTACCGTTGAAGCATACGTAATCACATCATTGCTAAAACTTGCAATCTTGTCCATGATAGACAAAGCATCGCGCATGCAACCCTCACTTTTTTGGGCTATTAAATGCAAAGCTTCTCTTTCACATTGAATATGTTCTTTAGCACATATTTCTTCCAAATGATTTATCGTATCGTTTGAAGTGATTCGATTGAAATCAAATATTTGACAACGCGATAATATCGTTGGTAGTATTTTATGCTTTTCTGTCGTAGCCAATATAAATATGGCATGTGCTGGTGGTTCTTCCAATGTTTTTAAGAAAGCATTGAAGGCAGCAGAGGACAACATATGGACCTCATCTATAATATACACTTTGTATTTACTGCCTGCTTGTGGCGCAAATCGGACTTGTTCTATGAGCTCACGTATGTCATCTACAGAATTGTTCGATGCAGCGTCCAACTCATGGACATTAAACGACGTATTTTCTTTAAATGAAGTGCACGAAGGACATTGATCGCATGCTTCAGCATCTTCTGTTCGGTTGGTACAATTGATGGTTTTTGCCAAAATCCTTGCACAAGTGGTTTTACCCACACCTCTAGGACCGCAAAACAAAAATGAATGTGCCAATTGGCCAGTTTTGATGGCATTTTTCAGTGTCGTTGTGATATGCGACTGACCCACCACAGTATTGAAATGCTGTGGTCTGTATTTAATCGCCGATACTACGTAATTTTCTGCCATTGGGTTGGCAAATATATACATTTTGAACATTAGTTCAACACGTGGATTTGAAAATTAGTATTACCACATGGTTAACCCACTATCCTTTCTACAATACCAAATCAGTATTCGGTATTGTAGATTATACTTAATCTTCTACCTTTGCTCAAAATACATAAACACTTGTCTGTCCAATCGATCAAGAATTACCTTTCTTTGGTAAAATTTAGCCATACCATTTTTGCTATGCCATTTGCGTTAGTGGGCTTTTTTTTAGGTTTAGTTCAGCCTTGGTTTCAACACGATTATTTGCCTTCTTCAAACACAACTTACCCCCCTTTTTATTTAGACCTTGGGTTAGGTACTAAATTATTGCTAGTTATTTTGTGTATGGTTTTTGCTCGCAGTGCGGCAATGGCCTTTAACAGATACATCGACGAACGTTTTGATAAGTTGAATCCCCGCACAGCAGTTAGAGAAATTCCGTCTGGAATCATTCCAAAGAAACATGCTTTTTGGTTTGTAGTTTTGAATTGCTTGCTGTTTGTCACCACTACGTTTTTCATCAATAAAATTTGTTTTTATTTATCGCCTGTAGCTTTGTTTGTTATTTTATTTTATAGTTATACCAAACGCTTTACACCACTTTGCCATTTGGTATTGGGTGTTGGCTTATCGCTTGCGCCTATTGGTGCATATCTTGCTATTACAGGTCGTTTTGATGTGTTGCCTATATTATTTTCGTGTACGGTATTTACATGGGTTAGTGCCTTTGATATTTTATACGCTTTGCAAGATGAAGAGTTTGACCGTTCGCATCAGCTCAATTCTATACCCGTTTTGTTGGGTCGCAAAAATGCTTTATTGACCGCTCGTTTGCTGCATCTTGTTACAGCAAGTATCGTAGTTTACACTGGTTTTTATGGCCATTTTAGTACAATGTATTGGATTGGAGCTATTGTTTTTATTGCCTTACTCTTTTTTCAGCATACCCTGGTCAAAGTCAATGATATCAGCAAAATCAATTTGGCCTTTGGTACTACCAATGGTATTGCCAGTATCGTTTTTGCATCTTTTGTTATACTGTCATTGTTTTTAAATTAAGTCAAACATATGCCTCGAATACTCGCATTGGATTATGGAAAAAAAAGAACAGGCATAGCAGTGACCGATCCTATGAAAATCATAGCGAGTGGGTTGACAACTGTGGAAACACAAACCTTAATTTCTTTTTTAAAAAAATATTTTGCTGAAGAAGCTGTAGAATTGGTTTTGATAGGATTACCTAAGACTCTGTTGAACGAAGACACACATGGCACGCCTTTGGTCGAAAAATTTATTCCAATCTTCAAAACCAATTTTCCGACTATTCCCATTCAAACCCTCGATGAACGCTTTACGTCCAAAATGGCCTTTCAAACTATGATAGACAGTGGGCTGAAAAAGAAAGCACGCCAAAATAAATCGTTGGTCGATGAAATTAGTGCTACGATACTACTCCAAAGCTATATGAGTGGATTATAATGTAGGGATTATTTACTTTTCTAGCCACAGATTTCGCAGATTACACAGATTTTTTCCTTCAGAAAAAGCTATCAAAAAAGTATGGTGTTCATTCATTTCTAGCCACAGATTTCGCAGATTACACAGATTTTTTCCTTCAGAAAAAGCTACGAAAAAGTATGGTGGTCATTCATTTCTAGCCACAGATTTCGCAGATTACACAGATTTTTTCTGTCGGAAAAAGATATCAAAAAAGTACTTTAGTCATTCATTTCTTTGGTGAAAAATATCGAATCTGGTATAAAATAAATTACCTTTGCATTTATGATTTTACCTATAGTTGCCTACGGACAACCTATTCTTCGCAAAGTAAGTGCGGCCATTACACCCGAGTATGCTGGTTTGAAAGAACTGATTGATAATATGTGGGAAACCCTCTATCACTCCAATGGCGTAGGCTTAGCTGCGCCGCAAATCAACCACAGTATTCGCTTATTTTTAGTAGATAGTTTACAAATTGTAGAAAACGCCGACGAAGAAGACAAAGATGATTATAAAGACGAAAAGGCTATTAAACAAGTCTTTATCAACCCCACTGTTGTTAGTCATGAAGGTGAAGAATGGAAATACAACGAAGGTTGTTTAAGTATACCAAAAGTACGAGAAGATGTAATGCGTTCTGAAACAGTTACTTTAACGTACCAAGACGAAAACTTTGAACATTATACACAAACCTTCGATGGTATAACCGCACGAATCATTTTGCACGAATATGACCATTTGGAAGGAAAATTATTTATCGATCATATTTCTGCATTCAAACGACGTATGCACAAAGCGAAACTCGACGATATCGTCAAAGGCAAAGTACGTGTAGACTACCGTATGTTGTTTGTCAAATAACCTTAACGGGTTATGACATAATAAATGACATAAAACCAACCAAAAAAGGCATGTAATATAGCCCACAATACTGACTTATTGCGCGTCCACGATGCCATGATAGCAATGATGGTACCTACACCTACGCCACCGCGTACCATAGGATTGGAAGCCGCTTCCGAGACATTGATACCTGCATAAGTAGGTAGTGTTGCGACAAGACAGAGGATAATGAGGAATGCGAATTTTTTCATAACTAGAGTTTTATTTTTTCAGTATTGTAAATATAGGTGTTTCATTTCATAAATGTATCATAAGCACAATAGGTCTATCCTTTTTTGTATATACATTTGCATTCAAACTACAAAATACGTGTCATACGAATCGATTTCAGTCTTCGATATTTTTAAAATAGGGGTAGGGCCAAGCAGCTCGCATACTTTAGGCCCTTGGCGTGCCGCTTTACAATTTTTAAAACATCAAACCAAGCTAAACAAATTACAAGATATCCGCTCATTAACTGTTCTGCTCTATGGCTCCTTAGCCAAAACGGGTGTTGGACATGGTACCGATATTGCTGTATTGTTGGGGCTTTGTGGCGAAGATCCAGTTACATTTGATGTCAATTCGATTAACTCGACTATTGCGGATTTAAAGTCTTCAAAAAAAATCTGTTTAGATCATACACATACCATTGCGTTTGATCCTGCGGTTGATATTGCATTTTTGATGGATGAAAGTCTTCCTTTTCATCCTAATGCCATGACATTTTTAGTGACTTATGCAGATGGAGAAACCATAGCAGATACTTACTATTCTGTCGGTGGAGGATTTGTAGTCAAAGAAGAAAAAAATGATTTGAATTTATCTACCACACAACTTCCTTTTCCGATAGACAAATCGTCGGATATCTTACATTGGTGTATGAAAACTGGTCTCAGCATAGCTGAAGTGGTGTTGGAAAACGAACATTCGTGGCGGTCTGAGGAAGCCACCAAGCAAGGTATCATGGATATTTGGCAGGTGATGCGCGAATGTATTTATAGAGGTTGCCATATCGAAGGTACACTACCAGGAGGCTTAAATGTGAGCCGTCGTGCTGCACAACTCAACAAAAAACTATTGGCCAATTCGACCTATACCGATTACGACACTTGGCTTGCAGCCATTAAAGCCGGCGGTCATCAATTCAAATATATTTTGGATTGGGTAAGCTGTTTTGCTTTGGCAGTCAACGAGGAAAATGCTTCGTTCAGTCGGGTAGTTACCGCGCCTACCAATGGCGCAGCTGGCGTTATACCTGCTGTATTGATGTATTATATTACTTTTTGCGAAGGCAATGACGATGAAAAAATAATCAATTTCTTGTTGTGTGCCTCCGAAATAGGTTGCTTGTTTAAAAAAGGCGCTACCATTTCTGCAGCTATGGGAGGTTGTCAGGCCGAAATAGGTGTAAGCAGTGCTATGGCCGCAGCTGCGCTTTGCGAAAGCCTTGGCGGTACGCCCAATCAAGCTTTGCAAGCGGCTGAAATAGCCATGGAACATCATTTAGGTTTGACTTGTGATCCTGTAGGTGGTTTGGTGCAAATTCCTTGTATCGAACGCAATACGATGGGCGCAATCAAAGCTGTCACAGCTGCTCAATTGGCGTTGCAAAGTAATCCGTATGATGCTAAAGTTAGTTTGGATAAAGTTGTAAGCACTATGTGGCAAACTGCTTTAGATATGAACCACAAGTATAAAGAAACCAGCGACGGTGGCTTGGCAGTGCATGTGCCATTGAGTTTGCCGGAATGTTAAGATGAGTAGATAATACTTAGTATTTAGTAGAAAGAGATAAGGAGTTAGGGATTTACTGATAATTATTAAATACGAAGGGTTGATAATGAATAAAATTAAAATGTAGAAAGAGGTAACACAATATGAGTATAAAAAAAACGATGTCAGAGTTAGAAAGACTTACTTCAGAAGAATTTAAACGTACAGATAAATTACCTATTGTTGTCGTATTAGATGAGGTGCGAAGTATGCATAATGTCGGTTCTGTATTTCGTACATCGGATGCATTTTTAGTTCAATCTATTTATTTGTGTGGTTTTACGCCACAGCCTCCTCATCGCGATATCCAAAAAACAGCCTTAGGCTCCACTGAAACTGTGACTTGGAAACATGTAGAAGATACAAAGACTGCTGTATTACAATTAAAACAAGAAGGCTATGCAGTCTATGCAATAGAGCAAGTGCATGGTAGTATTCCTTTGCATGAATTTGTTTTAAAACCATCAGTTCCACATGCATTTGTCTTTGGTAATGAGGTCAATGGTGTGGCAGACGAAGTAGTAGAACTATGCGATGGTGTACTAGAAATACCACAACTTGGGAGCAAACATTCATTGAATATATCTGTCAGTGCAGGCATTGTATTGTGGGAAATGGCCAAAAAATACTTCGTATAGTTTTATGCTTCCTTCTTGAAAATACTGAAAGAATTTTTATATTCGCACATCATCGTATGAGAAAAATAACTATTTCAGCTTGCTTGCTCTCGTTCATCCTGCTATTTAGTTGTAGTCTACATTGTGCTGCTCAACGCAGACAGGCCGATTCTCTCCGCAATAAGCAACTTGAATACAACAAACAACAAGCAGAGTTAGCTACACAAAAAAAACAGCAAACAGAAGGAAAACCCATCAATAAAACAGAAGTGGTGACGTTTGATAGTAGAGGAAATAAAATTGAAACTAAGACGTCTAAGACGGGCGAAAAAGTAACTACAACAACCATTACATTACCACCAACATTAAATAAAATATTCAATGCTGATACGATAGATAAAGACTCCGTTTCGATTAAAGTATTTAAATCGAAGTTTCGTTTAAATGTGTATTATAAAGGCAAATTACTTACAGCTTATAAATGTGTATTTGGTCCAAACTGTACTATGCAAAAAATACAAGAAGGCGACCGTCGTACACCTGAAGGCACCTTCACGATTTTAGATGTAAAAGGCCATGATAAATGGGAAAAATTTATGTTATTGGATTATCCAAATGAGGAATCACGACGCATATTTGAGGAAGCCAAAGCCAATGGTTTAGTACCATCTACTGCTCGCATAGGTGGTGCTGTAGGCATTCATGGTATATGGAAAAACGGCGATAATGTGATAGACCTTAAACACAACTGGACCGATGGTTGCGTATCAATAAAAAATAAAGATGTAGAAGAGCTTTCTAAAATTATCAAGCCGGGCTTTACGAAAATAACGATTATACGGTAGGGTTAAATATATTTTCTCCTTTGGAATATCCTACTTAAATATGCCCTCAGCTTTTACAATATTGTCTGGTTTACCTACATCCATAAGTTGACATCCGCTGTGGTCGTAGCCCAATATGGTATGGCTTATAGCTAGTTCGAGATAGGTATCAACTATAGAAAATTTCCCTACTTGTGTTAGATGCTTAAAAATTGAAGGTTCTATAATGTGAATCCCACTAAATGATTTTTCGATGAGATTACTTTCTGCTCGACTAATTTTTTTTTCTCCTGTTGCTTTATTTCGCCATCCACAAAGTTGATAATGGTCGTTGAACAAAAAGCAACGTGAACTTTCGCGAGTACTTACGGCCAGTGTAGCCATAGCTTGCTGTGATGCATGTTGGTCAATGACTTGTTGCAAATTTAAATCTGTCAATATATCAACATTCATCAACACAAATGGTTTTCCATCATCAAAAAACCAAGCAGCTTTTTTAAGACCTCCTCCTGTTTCGAGGACTTGGTCTGTTTCGTCGGAAATGCTTATTCGTATCCCAAATTGATTATGTTCATTGATATGCTGAATAATCTGATCGGCAAAGTGATGTACATTGACAATGATTTCATCAACACCAAACGACTTGAGGTATTCAATATTGCGCTGTAATAATGTCTTTTGATTGACAAGTGCTAAAGCCTTTGGATGAAAATCAGTAAACGGTTTTAAACGTGTACCCAATCCAGCTGCAAGTATCATGGCCTTCATAGCTTAGTCTTTCTTTTTTTGTTGATGTAGCTCTTTGACTTTGACAGTTTCGATACGTGTATCGCTTACAAGTAAGATGTCAAATTCATAATTTCCAATGATGATACGTTCGCTTTGTTTAGGTATCGATTCATGATTTTCTATAATGAAACCCGATAATGTCTCAGCATCTTCAATAGGTAAATCCAAATCATATTTTTCATTGATGTATTCTACTTCTAATCTTCCCGAAAAAATATATTCGTTGTTTGACAGTTGTTTTTCGACATATTCTTCTACATCATATTCGTCTTCTATTTCGCCAAATATTTCTTCTAAAATATCTTCCATCGTAACAATACCTGCCGTACCGCCAAACTCGTCCAATACCCACGCTATACTTTTACGCTCGCGTGTAAACTGATTGAGTAGTTCAACTGCATTCATTGCTTCGGGCACTGTAGGAATGCGATGCATGATAGATTTTATTGTCGTTGGTCGTTTTAAAAAATCGAGATGATGCATATAACCCAATACATTGTCAATATTGCCTTCATACACTAATATTTTGGATAACTTAGAAGAGATAAACAATTGTTTCACTTCTTCTAAAGGTGTATTGACTTCGACCGCTTCTATTTCGTTACGCGGTACAAGGCATTCGCGTATCCGGACTTGCGATAAATACAAAGCGTTTTCAAACAATTCAGTATTGATTTCTTGCGATTCGCTATCTTGACCTGTTCGCAATTGTTTTACAAATTGTTCTAAATCAACACGAGTATAAATTGTTTTTTCGGCTGTAATACGCACATTAAATAAGTACTTTAATATAAACTCTGAAATTTGTACAAAAAACTTTGCAATAGGATAAAGCAAAAAATAAAATATCTGAATGGGTATAGTCAAAAAGGTAAGAGTTTGCTCTGGTTTGGAACGAAAGATTGCTTTGGGTATAAATTCGGCTAAAACTAATACAATGATAGTTGCGATAACAGTATCCACAAATAATCTAAGAAACTCATTTTCTGGAAACCCTATTGCATTGAAAAAAACATGTGTTGCTTCCGTCATCAGCAAGCCATATATAACTAAACAAATATTGATACCGACTAAACTAGTCCCAATAAACGTAGCAGGATTTTCCATAAACTTGGACAATACTTTACCTGCATAGTTGCCTTGTTTACGCTTAAGTTCAATATTGAGTTTACTGCTCGATACAAATGCGATTTCAATACCTGAGAAAAAACCGATTAAAATCAGACAAATGACGATGTAAAAAATGGTGGTCAACATAACGATGTAAAAGTAAAACTAATTTTTTGTACGAATACTAAAAATGTATAGTAATCCAACAATCTAAAACAGCCACCCGTAGGATGGCTGTTTTGACTATAAATGAGAAATGAAGAAAAAACTTGTTATTGACTTAGTGGTTATGTTTTAATGTATCACTTTCGTCTTAACTATTAGACAGCGGATTCTGTATAATGGTTGGTGGTTTTACAAATTATTCTGAACGTACTGTATTATTCTTTGACAAAATGTTTAGAATACATTGTACCGTATTGATCTTTCATTTGCAAGAAATATACACCAGCTGGCAATTGTTTAATCGAAATCGAAACAGCATTTTTGTCTGAATTGACTTCGTTTACTTTTATACCCATAGCATTGAATATTGAAACTGAATGTATAAACGTAGTTCCGCTTAGGCTTACTTGTATAGTTTCTTTCGCAGGATTAGGATATACATTCAAACGATTGGATTTACTGACTTCATTTACATTTTGAACCAATGAAAGTGTATTAATTGTTGTATTGGTGATAACAGGTGCATTGAAATCAAAATAAATACTGGCTGTATTGTTGATAATAGTTCCCAATGGTGCATTTGTATTGTGTTTCACTTTGAAACGTACAAAACTCATGCTACCTTCTGGATCAGAC
>JBILCF010000129.1:0-8311 GCA_044353325.1 Chitinophagaceae bacterium
CTTGATGCCAAGTAGATAAAACTACTACCTTCCCAATGATTCGAGCCATCATTGACAGCCACTCTCCAATAATACACTACACTATCTTGGTATATCATGGATGGTGTCCAATCTACTACACCACCACTGCTTGTTATTTGTTGCGATGATTTTATCGGACTATTGAACTGAGCAGTTGTATCTAATTCGAACATATAATTTTGAATATCTTCAAATGGATTCATCGTTGATGCTTTCAATGTCAATACCTGATTATTTACTATACTAAATTCATGCGGATAAACTGGTTTTATTCCACCTCCACGAATAAAAACTGATTTAACGACTTCATTGTTTGTATTAGATTTCTCTGCAATAACATTCGATTTATCAATTGAAACAATAAATTGATTTGTCCCCTTCCCCATTTCGCCCAAAATTGGCATTTTAATTCTCACAACATATTCATAAGAAAATCCAGGAATTTTTTGAGCATAAATAATTTTCAGTGAATTATCACTTAATCTTCTTTGTACAAGAAGTTCAACAGAATCTATTGTATATTTCCCTAAATTGTGATACTTGATTTCCATTTCAAATGAATCCATTGCTAATGTCAAATCATCATTTGAAAGAATAACATCTTTTAACTCAATTGAATAGTCTGGCAAAGTTGAATTCGTAACTTTTACAGCCGGATCTCCATTCAAAATAATTTGATGCGTATGCATTTTAAATAGAAAATCATTGTTGAAATTAGGCAATGAAATTAAAGAAGTTACATTATTGATCAACTGATTTCCAATTGACTGATCTGACATTGAAGTAGCCATTCTAACATATAAAGAATCAGTGTAGAAACCAAGGTAACCTGAAAAACCAGTGTTTACACTTGCTAAGAAACCAATTGCACCTGCATTAGGTGTAAACAAAAATCGTTCACTCAAATATTTTTGTCCCGTGTATAAAAATATATTCCCAGCTCCACAGCCGTTTGCAATAATCAATGGATAATTTTTGTAGTTCGTATATTTTTCAGGAAAATCTAAACCATAATCAATAGTGGAAGCTGAAGAATGTCCAAAAAATTGAACAATGCCCGAACCAATATTAATCATAGAATCAATAGTGGTATTGTTAATAGACTCTTGTTCAGCAGAACTACTTTTAGCGACAACAACTGCATTTCCTCCAAAATTTGGTTTTGAAATTATTGTCTTTTGACGAATCAATGCATCTAAAATTGGGCTCAATTGAGCAGGATCTGTTGCACCTGCAATATGTAACACACGCTTGCTCCAAAGTTTTGTATCTGCATTATGTTGAGCACTATTTTGATTCAATTCATGATCTTTAACTTTATCTAGATAGGTTTTGATATCGTTCGCATTAAAAGCTGATAAACGACCAATAGACAACATGGGTTTATCATTTTTATTAAAATCTGTCAACAACAAATCAGAACCAGGCTGACCAAAGGTAGGTACAGCATAAAAAGGAAATGAATTATAGGTAGAGGCTTTGTACGACAAGAAAACATTGTATTCTAATCCCTTACCGATTATAAAAGCATGTTTCGGCGTATTGCTCCAACTTGGATTTGTACTTGCATATTGCAAGAAATTTTTCAAAGCTAAACTACTGAACTCATAGCCATACCCAAACTCATTATAAATATCGTTTACATAAGCAACAATAGCTTGATTGCTTCCACCAGCAGCTGAATTTCGATATGCTCGATACGCTTCAACATAATTATTTCCATTTCCATCGTTGGTATAACGAGAATCAGTAATAATAATAAAATTGCCATGTTGTGCAGCTAGTGTAAAATTTTTAAATGTAATTGGATTTAAATTTTGGACTAAATTCAAAGTAGCAGCATTTCTACTTTGTAAGGTATAGTTTTGGGTTACTAAAGAAGCTGGCAAAGCAAATCGTATTGTACCAGCAACAGATGTATCTCCTATCATATAAGTAGAAGTGGTGCGATTATACAACACAGGTTGAAAACCACCTTTGTTAAAATTAGTGACTTCAATGTAACGAACATTATTTTGAGGTTCCAACTGAAAACTATACGAAGTAGCATTTGTAAAATCAAATGTAACTGGATATGTAAAATCCAGATTCACAATACCATATCGATCAGATGAGATACCAGAGGGCTTATACAAAAATGTAAATGAATTTGCACCACTGATTGTATTCATATGTACCGTTTCATTTAAGCGTACAAAATCAAATCTAGGATACGTTGTATCTGCTAGTAAGGTGCCATTTGCAAAAACTTGTAAAGTATGACTGCTTAAATAAGATCTTCCAACTACAGTTGTATTCAATGTTGCAGAAGGTGCAGAGATGTCTGTATAAGGATTGACACATGTTAGGATAACGGAATCCATTGCTGTAGTAAATTTCTTTACATATCCTTCTTTTTGATATTGTGATAAGTTTAGGTTTAACAATTCGGGCAATTGATATTGACCTTCCGTAGCGGATGGACCACTTGTAAATTCGTTTCTATAATTTAATTGTTGGGAAACTAAACAATAATTTTCTTAAGCAGGTAAATTGGTCAAATTATTCGCAACTGGTACAAATCGATTGTGACCTGGATTTGAATTGAAAGTAATAAAATAATAAGAAGTATCTGAAGTTAAGTTCTGGCTTGGATTCAATTGTAATGTTGTATCTTGAAACAATCTTTTATCTAAATTTCCATTTGCCTTTTCGCCATAAAATTCAATATAATCTGTTGATGTCAATGCGGCTGACGTAGAAACAAAAATAGGAATTTCAATACCATCTTTGAATACTTGGATTTGATCGCCAAGTACAGAATTAGGAAAGCCAACATTAGTCAATGAGGCTATTGGAATACGATAAAAGCCATTTTGATGTAATTTAAACTTGTAATACGACTGACCATAATTGATCCATTCGTTTCCAAGTTGTTGAGCAGAAATTGAAAATGCAATGAGGCATAAAAATGCCGACAAAATTATGTGCTTTTTTTTCATTTAGTATTATTCTAAATAGTAAGTTATTTTGCAAATAAATTAAATTTAAGTGGGATACAAATAAAATCTTCTAAGTTCTTTAACACGTTAACGTGTTGTTTTCATTCAAACTTTGATATTCAGCCACAAAAATAATTTTCGCAACGCCCTCATCTGTAGTTCAGAGGCCCAAAATGCATGCCACAGTAAGTTTATACGTTATTATCATACATAATACATTCAAATTTAATAATATATATGAACTATTTAAAATATAAAATTTATACAGATATTACCGATCTATAAGTCTGTATTTTCGAAAAAATTACAAGAAGATATTAAACTACTTCAACCACTTTTTGCATTGATTCAACATCGCATGCATATCTCTTGGAAGTGGTGCTTGTACATCCATTAGTTTTCCTTCAGCATTTTTAAATTTCAGCTGAAATGCATGCAGGGCTAGTCTGTTCATAATAGGTTTTTCTTCCAGCTCTTGTTTGGATAAATTGAATCTTTTTTTAAATGAAGAGATAAAAACAGGTTTACCATCGCCATATAGTTCGTCACACACTATTGGGTGTCCAATCGACATTGAATGTACTCGAATTTGATGGGTACGACCAGTATGTAATTGGTATTTAAGATAACTAAACAGGCCATAGGTTTCGACCACTTCATAATCTGTCACACTAGGTTTACCATTTTTAACATTCACGACCATTTTTCCTTTAATGGTTGGATGCTCCATCAATGGCTGTTCTATACGACCTGATTTTTGAACAGGACTGCCATGTACAATTCCTGTGTAATATTTTTCTACTTCTCGTTGTTCAAACAACATAGAAGTATACTTATGTGTTTCTTCATTTTTAGCAAAACAAATACAACCACTTGTGTCACGATCTAGTCGATGTACAATAAATATATTATCATACATACGGCGTAATGTACCTGCAACAGATGGAATTTCGGCATTGAAACGGTCGGCTATAGAAAGTAAACCACTGGGTTTGTTGATGAAAATGTATTGCTCATCTTCATAAAGGATATCTAATTTTAACATGCGAGTGATTGACTTATTTGAAATGTTTTAAATAAATAATTTCTTTTTCATCCAATGCACGCCATTTCCCTCGCGGTAAATTCTTTTTGGTTAGACCTGCATAAATTACTCGATCCAATGTTTTGACTTGATAATTTAAATGTTCAAATATGCGTCGAACAATTCGGTTGCGACCGATATGTATTTCTATTCCAATGGATGTTTTATCTTTTGGATCTATGAAAGCAATTTCATCTACGGTAGCTACACCATCTTCAAGTGTTAAACCACTAGCAATTGCTTCAAAATCTTTTTTAGCCAAAGGTTTATCTAATCCTACTTGGTATACTTTTTTAGTATTGTGTTTTGGATGTGCTAGTTTTTGAGCCAATTCACCATCATTTGTCAACAATAGTAATCCTGTTGTATTTCTATCCAAACGTCCAACAGGAAAAATACGCTTGTCTTCTACACCTTTAAATAAATCCAAGACTGTTTTTCGACCTTCTGGGTCATCTGTAGTGGTGATATAATCTTTTGGTTTGTTCAGTAAAAAATAAACTAATTTACGTTGAGCTATCATTCGTTTGCCATCATAAAAAACTTCATCTGTATCAGATACTTTTGTACCTGGACTTAATTCTACGACACCATTAACAGTTATTTTTCCTTTTTTGATTAATTCAACCGAATCGCGTCTTGAGCAAATGCCACAATGTGCAATAAATTTATTGAGTGGCATTATTTCAGCTGGAGCTTGTTCTAAAGGCTTTTTCCTAAGTGAAAATTTACCTGCTTTTGATTCATAAAACTCACCTACAGCATCATTGTTATGTAAGTCTGTTTTAATTCTTGGGTTAGGTCTATCCTCTTTTTTAAATGTTCTTTTTGGACGTTCTTCAAACGACTTTGGAGCATCGCTGTGTTTATATTTACTTGGGACTGTTCGTTTGCGCTCAAAACTCGGTTTTTCATCTCCTGTTTTTTTGCGATCGTATGGCGTTCTTTCTCTGTCACTTTTAATTGGACGATCGGAACTTGATTGATTGCCTTGATATGGTTTTCGCTCTCTTTTTTCGTATGGCTTCTTATCCCCATCACTTGATCGCTCAGTTTTACGTTTAAAAGCAGGCTTGTCTTTCGAATAAGACTTTCGCTCTTTTTTATCATATGCAGGTTTATCGCTCGAATACGTTTTCTTTTCTTTCTTTTCATACGCTTGTCGTTCCTCATCGGTTTCTTTACGTTCTCTATTGCCGAAGGAAGGTCTATCGTAACTACGTTCTTTGCGCTCTTTTTTTTCAGGATCATTTCCTGCAAATTTTGGGCGACCTAAAGGTGCATTTTTCTTAGAATAATCTGAAGGGATTTTTGAAAATTTCTTTGCCATGGTTATTAGGAATTTGTAGGGTGATCAATATTTGCAAGTTGTCCGCAAGCAGCGTCTATATCTTTACCTCTGCTGCGTCTTAGTCTAGCATTGACTCGATTTTGATCAAGGTATTGCATAAAAGCATCTACTTTTTCTTCGGATGGCTTCGCAAAACTTGCTAAATCGATTGGATTATATTCAATGATATTCACTTTACTTGGAACTTTTCTGCAAATCTTGATCAGTTCATCTGCATCTTCAATAGAATCATTGAAATTTGCAAAAAGTATATACTCAAATGTAATTGGATTTTTGGTCGCTTTGTAAAAATAATTCAATGCTTCAACAAGTACTTCTAGATTGTTCGATTCATTGATAGGCATGATTTCATTTCGCTTAATGTCGTTTGCCGCATGCAAAGAAAGCGCGAGATTGAATCGAACTTTATCGTCAGCCAATTTTTTAATCATTTTGGAGATACCCGCAGTCGAAACAGTGATTCTTGAAGGGGACATCCCCATACAATCAGGAGAAGTTATTTTTTCAATCGCCTTAAGCACATTGGCATAATTTAACAAGGGTTCACCCATACCCATAAAAACAATATTGCTCAACTGTTTGCCATAATGAGACAAGGCTTGATTGTTTAAATGCATGACTTGGTCTACAATTTCATCAAACTCCAAATTACGTTTGCGTTCCATATAACCCGTTGCACAAAATTTACAACTTAAACTACAACCTACTTGCGAAGATACACAAGCAGTCATTCGAGTGGTAGTAGGAATTAAAACACCTTCTACATAGTGACCATCGTGCAATACAAATCTGTTTTTAATCGTCGTATCTTCACTCAATTGGGTATGGTCAATATGCAATTTAAATAAGTCATATTCGGCTTTGAGTTTTTCTTTAAAAGCCTTGGATAGGTTGCTCATATCATCTATTGAAGATATTCCTTTTTGCCACAACCATTCATGAATTTGCTTTGCCCTATACGGTTTTTCACCGAGGGAAGAAACCAATGTTTCTATGTCTACTTGCGTTAGATGTCGCAGATTTTTCATCTGTGTATAATTTTAAATTGAATTGTTGGTGTTAAAATTTTATGCACACTTCGACCAATGTTAGCCTTGTTAAAATTCCAAACCAGTTTACAAATATAGTCAAAATGAGGCATTTAGCTTGCACCAACTCCACACTAGAATGTTAATGTCATAAACTTTCGTATACTTTCATAACCTGATCTACATGTTTTTTTGAAGTAAATTCCATACGTTTTTGAGCTCCAAGATCAATATGATATTTTCTGAATTCTTCATCATTTGCTAAAGTATTCATTTGCAATGAAAGTTGTTCAACATCATCAGGATCTATCAAAATAGCAGCTCCACTTCCAATTTCTTCCAAGCTAGAACAATTCGAAGTCAATACAGCGGTTTCTGCATAATAAGCTTCTAGTATAGGTAAGCCAAAACCTTCCATTCTCGAAGGATAAAGCAATCCAATCGCCATTTTATATAAAATAGGCAAATCTGCATTAATTCCGTCCGAAGGGAAATAATCTTCAAGAAATAGAACCTTATGCTCAAGTCCATTTTCACTCAAATAATCTTGAATCGTATGTTTGTAAGCTGAACCTTTTCCAACCACTACCAAACCAATTTCTTTATTATGAATTTGCTTAAATGCTTTGCATACATTCAATAGATTTTTACGTTCAATGATGCTACCTACCGAAATAAAATAACGTGCTGGTAAATTGTATTTTTTTCGAATCGAATCCAATTGTTGAGATTCAAAGGTTTGACTAAAGCGCTCATTTACGGCTTGTAGACAAACTGTAATTTTACTTTCAGGTATCGCATATTGATTTACAATATCTTGTTTAGTAGCTTCACTAATGGCTATGATATGATTTGAATTAATGCAAGCTTGTTGAAATTTTTTATGGTAAATTTTTACATCCAATGCTTTGTATTGATGAGGGTAATGTTCGAATATCAAGTCATGAATCGTTACGACACTTTTCGTTTGACTATCCTGAATACCTGATGGTAATTCGTTACTAAGTCCATGATATAAATTCAAATTTAATTGTTCAATATCCGAAATCATCCATTTTGAACGCCATGCATTGGTAAATAGTTTATGGATTGAGCCACTTGGATTGACTTCTGTATAATTCTCATTTTGGTGAAAAGATAATTGGATTTTTTTTTGGGGATTAAAACCAAAGTAGAAATGCGCAGGATAATACTTCATTAGACCGCTCATTAATGTACGACTATAGTTTCCCAATCCTGTTGAATTATGATATGCTCGCTTGGCATCAAATCCTATACGCATGTATGAAATACTCTTAACTGTGTGCAATTTACATCAAATATTATCTGCAAGACAACTTATTTAATTGTTTCAGCTTTTTGCAGTTGCCGGTAATATTTGCAGACAAATGCAATTCCACATTGAGCGCATTTTGGACTTCGAGCCAAACAAATATAACGACCATGTAAAATAATCCAATGATGCGCTTTGTGCACCAATTCCTTCGGAATAAATTTAATCAATTGCAATTCAGCTTGCAATGGTGTCTTTGCATTGGTGGTCAATCCAATCCGTGCTGAAACTCTAAACACGTGCGTATCAACAGCCATATTGGGTTGTTGGTCTATGACAGATGTTATCACATTTGCAGTTTTCCGCCCTACACCTGGAAGTAATATCAATTCAGGAACGGTCAAAGGCACTTCCCCATTGAATTTTTCAATAAGCATTTGAGCCATACCGATTAAATGCTTTGTCTTATTGTTGGGGTAACTTATGCTTCTTATTAAAGGAAATAATTCATCAAAACTAGCGGTCGACATCGATCGAGCATCTGGGAAATGAGCAAATATAAATGGCGTAGTC
>JBILCF010000255.1:0-2667 GCA_044353325.1 Chitinophagaceae bacterium
CCAACTCTGGGCATTCATCTTGAATTTTTAAAGTGATCTTCATGATTTTTGAATTCAATGCTTTTTCTATTTCAAGAAATTGAGATGCTTTTTCTGTCGTATTTTCTAATTTATCTTTAGCATCTTACAATATGGCATGCAATTTTACTTTCATCATTTCTAGCATGTCGTCCTTTTGATCGATAATTTTACGACGTGTTTTTTGCCAGAATTTGGTGCAAATAAAACACCTAAAACTCCTCCAATTGCAGCTCCAATGAGTAAGGTGCTAACTGTTTTTTGTAAATGATTTGATTCTTTTATCATAAAAAATAATTTAAAGTGTTTAAAAAAGTTCGCAAAGGAACACATATCATTTTCTATTAAAAAAAAGTAAAATGATACATTTCAAAGATTAAATTTTATGACTTATTAAAATTATAGAATTGTATATTAATGTTGTAAGATTTTCAGAATTTAATAACTATACAAACTATTTTAATTACCAATTATTAATTGTCTAGTTGACAAAAAAAAGCCATCAGAAAACTGATGGCATTTCGTATTATATACAAATTGTGCTTATGCCAATGTGATGCTTTTATCAAGATATACGTCTTGAATAGTATTCAATAATTCTACACCATCTTTCATCGGTTTTTGGAATGCTTTGCGTCCGCTAATCAATCCCATTCCGCCAGCGCGTTTGTTGACAACTGCTGTCATAACTGCTTCTGCCATATCTGTTGCGCCTTTACTTTCGCCGCCTGAATTGATTAAGCCAACACGGCCCATATAACAGTTTGCTACTTGGTAACGTGTCAAATCAATAGGATGATCAGTCGTTAATTTATCATAAACTAATTTAGATGTTTTACCAAAGTTCAAGGCATTGTATCCACCATTGTTTGTTGGTAATTTTTGTTTGATGATATCAGCTTGGATTGTAACGCCTAAGTGATTTGCTTGTGCAGTTAAATCAGTTGATGAATGATAATCTACACCATCTTTTTTAAATCCACTGTTGCGAAGGTAGCACCATAATACTGTAGCCATACCTAATTCGTGTGCATATTCAAATGCTTTAGAAACTTCTTGGATTTGGCGTGTGCTTTCGTCGCTACCAAAATAGATTGTAGCACCTACTGCTGTAGCACCCATATTCCAAGCATCTTTGATAGAACCAAACATAATTTGGTCGAATCCATTAGGATATTTTAAAAATTCATTGTGGTTTACTTTTACGATAAATGGTATTTTGTGTGCATACTTACGCGCTACGGATCCTAATACACCATATGTAGATGCTACTGCATTACAACCACCTTCTATAGCCAATTTAACAATATTTTCCGGATCGAAGTATATTGGATTTGGAGCAAATGAAGCGCCAGCACTATGTTCAATGCCTTGGTCTACTGGTAATATAGATACATAACCTGTATTTTTCAATCGACCATTGCCCATTAAAGCTTGAATGCTTTTAAGCGTTTGGATATTTCTGTTACTTCCAGACCACACTTCATCTACTGTTTTTTTAGATGGTGTATACAGATCATCTTTTGAAATGGTGTTGCATTTGTGATCGAGATAATACGCAGCATCATTGCCTAGTAAATCTAAAATTGCTTGATTAGCCATAGTTTTGTTTTTTTGATTTGTTTAAAAAAATTGCACAAAAGTAGTTCAAAATCGGACTTTTTAAGCATTTTTTTGCTAAAAACTGACAAAAATCATGAAATGGGTACATAATGCCAACCACGTTCGTAGTCTTGTTCGAGTGCTTTTAATAGCTGTTGCAGATGGGATGGATTGTTTAAAAAATCTGCCTGAGATGTGTCAATAATAAGTGATCGAAACTTATTAGTTTTGATTAATTGCAAGTATGCATTTTGCAAATCGATTAAGTAGTCGTCCGGAATATTTTGTTCATACTCTCTATTTCGATGTGCAATATTTTTTTTCAATCGAGATAAAGGTGCATGCAAATAAATCACTAAATCGGGTTCGGGCAAATTAGGATAAATGATATCAAAAATAGTTTCGTACAATTTGTATTCATCTTCGTACAAATTAACACGAGCAAAGAGCTTGCTTTTTAAAAATAAATAATCTGATATTAAATATTGATGAAACAAATCACCTGTATTCAGCATTTGCTTAAGTTGTTTGTAACGCTCTGCTAAAAATGACAACTCAAGTGGAAAGGAATATTTATCTTTATTGGCATAAAATTTAGGTAGAAATGGATTGTCTGCAAATTGTTCAAGTATCAGGTTTGCACCAAATTCTTTCTGCAACATGTGTGCGAGTGTAGTTTTGCCTGCACCAATATTACCCTCTACTGTGATGAATTTGTATTTCATGTGAATGGGATGTAAATATAACTGCTAAGTCAATGTTATGGAATCAATTAGAAAAACACTTCTTTACAACATATAAACATTTTGAAAGGCATGTTATTTCCGACTTAAGTAATTGTAATCCCGAAGTAATGTTTCCAAAAATATATCATCTGGCATATCAGTTTCGATTTGTAATGCTGTTTTAATTTTTAATGATACGTTTTCAATATAGTGCTGTAAGTTGCTTTTGTTGTGTTGTTTCACGATATTATCAATGATATTTAAGTCTTTATCGCTAAGCCTCATCACCATCGGAAAATTGACTCTATAATTGGTTACATCC
>JBILCF010000130.1:0-8262 GCA_044353325.1 Chitinophagaceae bacterium
CCAGGCCAGTTGCTCCAATTGTTCCAGCTTCCAAACACATAAACTGGTGTAGAATCAGGATTTTCTACTCTAAATGTTACATTTAAATTACTTGGTGGTGGAGTTACAGTACAAGGATTACATGTATTCCATGTGAAACATATTGCAGTATCAGTTGTTCCTAAATTCAATACACGATTTGTATATTGTGCATTTGCATTAGTACAAGTCCAAGCTGGATTTAATGCTTCATTGGTAGGTGTAGCACCATTTACAAATAAAAATTCGTAAGGAGAAGATGGTGGTAATTGAATTGTTACAGAGTATTTATTTGGCGCTATCATCGACATAGCAGCGCCAGGATAATTTGCCCAGTTCCAACTTCCAATTAATGAAACTGGCAAAGAATCAGGACTTTCTACTTGAAATGTCACATTTACCGGTGTAGGTGGTGGAGGCGGTGGTGTAACTGCACAAGTATTACATGTATTCCAAGTATAACATACCGCAGTATCAGTTGCGCCTAATACCAATACACGATTGGTATACTGCGCATTTGCATTAGTACATGTCCAAGCCGGATTCAAAGCCTCATTAGCTGGCGTAGCACCGCTTACAAATAAATACTCGTGTGTTGTGTTTGATGAAATAGGCAATGTAACAGAATACTTTCCTGGTGCTATCAATGACATTGGACTCCCAGGATAATTCCCCCATCCGCTCCAGCTTCCAAATACATAAACGGGAGTTGATGCTGGACTTTCTACCTGAAAGGTTACCATTTGTGTTTGTGCAAAAACTGTACTGCATGAAGCAAATAAGATTGCGATTAAAAGTTGAATTTTACTTTTCATTTTGTTTTAGTTTTAAGTGATTAAAAATTTAATTTATATTGTTTGTTTTAAAGTGGTAAATATTTAAAGTATGAAATAATGACTTCATGTTCTTGGCTATTACTAGGAGCAGCACCATTGAGCAACCATAAGTTGAATCGCACGTTGGTACTATCGCTAGGTGCAGGAATAATGATTGGATCGGAGGTATTAGAGCCCTCAATTTTACGCCTTGGTTGGTTCGTATTATCAAAAGTCCACTCCGCTAATTTAGTTGCCCCTGGATAGTTTAATCCTTGGTAGCATTCCCAATGAACACTATCTGCTGTCCATTTAAACATATAGGTTATAGGTTGTTTCATGTAGTTGGTTGACACGACCGGCTTATACGTTCTTTCAGCATAAGGGCCTGGTGTACTAAACCAAACTGGCTGAGCACTAAATGAAATTAAATTTGTGTCATTGGCATTTCCCCATCGGCTAAACTCCACATCAATTTCGCTATTACCTTGCGTTTGGAATGAATAGTTATCCCAAGTAAAAAAACCAAATACTGCATTTTTATCAAATACACTTACATCATTGATACAAGTCATAATATAAGTCCCATATCCAAATACTTTAGTGGATATAACTTCACTACAAGTCCAGACATTGTTGATCTTAGCTATTTTTAAATGGAGATTTCCAGTTGCATCAACCCATGCAAAATCGCTTGTACCAGAAAAGCGATTGGGACCAGGACCAACTGGAGATGTTGCATTTTTGTATTTCCATTGATACCCTGCAAAAGCAAAATCACCTTTAATTTCAGGTGCAGTCACAGTTGGTGGTGGCGACTGTTTACAAGCCATTGCAAAAGCAATACAACAGAGACCTAAAAATTGTATGAATTTTCTATTGTACATAAATGAGTTTCTTTTGGTTATGAATCATTAATTCAATTTCGCCTGGTTCAGTGATTCTTTTTAAATCTTTATTAATAAAAGAAAAATCAGATTTACGAATTTCAAAACTTACTTTTCGAGTTTCATTGGGTTGTAATTCTATTTTTTCAAATCCCATTAATTTCTTTACCGATGGTGTGATAGAAGCAACTAAATCATTGTAATATAATTGCACAACTTCTTTACCTTTAATACTACCAGTATTCTTTACGTCAACTGTTAAAACTAATTTTTGATTATCATTTATACTTGAATCTAAAACAAGCATGTTGGAATATTCGAAAGATGTAAAACTTAATCCAAAACCAAAATCAAATTGTGGACGATAAGCATTCATCGAAAAATCAATATCTAAATCTTCAGAACGTTTATGATCATAATGTACAAATGAATTAACAGACTGAGGGTAAGTGAAAGGCAATTTACCGCTGGGATTGTCTTTTCCAACAAGCAAATCGACAATTGCCCTCCCACCCTCATCGCCTAACAAATAGCAATATAAAATAGCATCGGCCAATGGCACAATACGTTTAATGATACGTGGTCTATTAAAGTTACATAATAATATTATTGGCTTTCCTAAAGAAGCTAATTCTTCTACGAGTTGAATCTGAGATTCACTGAGGGTAAGATCATCGATGTTTCCTGGGATTTCTGTGCAAGGCTTTTCTCCTAGGCAAACGACAATTTTATCGGCTAGTTTTGCTCTTCGTAAGCATTTTTCTATATTAATAATACTATAAAGATCTGCTCCAAGGAGATAATCTACTTCTATATTTTCAATACCTTTCAGAGCGCTTAAAATGGTAAGTTTGTTCTTGGTATTAAACGTAGTATCTACACCTTGCCATGTATGCGTCCATGCACCATTGAGTAAATTCAAGCTATTGGCAGCAGGTCCACAAACAAATACGCGCTCATTGGCTTGAATAGGTAGTGTATTCTCCACATTTTTCAACATGGTTACAGATTCTTTGGCTAATTCTAGACTTGCCTCAGCATGAGCTTCTGAACCGAATAAAGGATATTGGCTTATAGGCAAATGCGTTTGTGTAAATAAACCTAAATCTTTTTTGAGCTGAAGTATTCTTCTTACTGATAAATCCAAACGACTTTCAGGTATGCTACCTTCTTTTACTAATTCCACTAGCAAGGTTGTAAACTCAAAATCATTGGGTGTCATACTCATATCAATACCGGCCATGATAGCTATTTTGACAGCCTCTTTTTTGGTCTTGGCTACACGATGTACATTCACTAATTTATATACATCTTCCCAATCGGTCACTGCTACACCATCAAAACCAAGTTCATTGCGAAGTAGCGTTGTTAAAATATCATAATTGGCATGAACGGGCGTCCCGTTTATATCCCCCGAATTTATCATAACAGTTCTTGAATTTGCATCAATTGCTGCTTTAAAAGTTGGTAAAAAATACTCGCGCAACTCGCGATCACTAATCCATGAAGGTGTACGATCTGCACCACTCAATGGCATGCTATACCCCAAGAAGTGTTTCATACAAGAAGCTACTTTGTAAGGATTCCCAATATCATTTCCTTGATATCCTTCTATTGCAACCTTACCCATTGTTTTAGCTAAGTAAACATCTTCTCCAAAGGTTTCAAAAAAACGTGACCATAAGGGTTGTCGACCTAAATCCAATACTGGCGAAAAATTCCAAGGTATACCAGTAGCGCGTACTTCATAGGCTGTTATTTCATATCCTTTTTTTACTAATGATGGATTCCAAGTTGCAGCTTGTGCTATTTGTTGAGGAAATAAGGTAGCGCCCATCGTATAATTAGCGCCATGTATAGCATCTATACCATACAAAATTGGAATTTGGTTTTTGCAAAGAGTTGAATTTTCTTGATGAATTGTATTGAGTATGTTATGCCAATTTTCTAATGAAATTGTTCCGCTTCCGCATCCTACATTCAGAATCGACCCAATATGATATTTAGAAATAGCCTCTTGCAATTTAGTTAAGTTAAGCGTTTGTGGATTTTTCAATGCACAAATTCCTCCTTCAGCAATTACTCCTAAATCGATTTGTGACATTTGACCAGCCTTTTCTTCTACACTCATTTTATTTATCAACGCTTCAATGTCAACTGCGTTATTATTCATTTGTGCAAAAAGAACTTGACTTCCCAAAAGGAAGTAAAAGAACAATACTATGTGCTTGATGAAATTCATTATTATAGTCTAATAAATTTTATATTGTCTAAATAAATATCGCCATCACCTTCCAATTGAATCATAAATTGTTTTACACTTTCCAAATTAAAATCTCCTTTTTTAAAATCAAAATTGGATAATGGAATGGTAACAGTTGTCCAAGTTTGCTCATTGAATGCCCCCGATGCCAATGGTTTTTGAAAACCATAATACGTTTGAACACCGCCATAATCTTCAAAAGCAAAAGCAACAGGTAAATTTGTAAAGGAACCTTTTGCTGCCTTTACTTGCATTTGAACTGCACAATTATCTGCAATATCTAACATGTCTTTTGCCACCCAATTGTTCCAACCAAAACCAATACCTATCCACTTGCAACCACCTTTTATCTTGTCCCACTTAACATGCAAAGCACTTTTGTCTGCAAATACATTTTTGCTTTCCGCATTCATTGTCACACATTGTGTTTCAGGCGATACCCAAACACTTTTATCAAAATCATCTTTAAAAATATACAATGCCTTGAATCCGTCAATTTCATTGGCTTCATTGCTAGCTGTTGCATCGTACAATGATTTAGACTGAATTGCCATAAATGAGTTACAGGATAGCAACTGAGTACTAATCCATAAAGTAAAACATACTATATAAACTTTATTGATCATGGTTGAACAGGTCCATTTTCGGTGAAAATCATTAAATCTAATTTCGAACTAGCAAAACCATCATTTGGATTCGCCAAATGCAACATAGATATTTTTCCGATCTTATCAGGATTGCGTAATCCGTTACCTTTAGGGGTTCCTGGTACGCCATTCACCAAATAACTCATGTCACTATATTTTACTGAAATCAATTTCCATCCTACCCAGTCAACATTAACTTGGTAATCGTACTCATCATCTGTATTTGCATTGATGACACCATCAGCATTTTCGTCTTCTTTAAATTGGAATAACACCAATGTAGGATTTGTACTAGGCACACCATAAATCAAACAGTTAAAATAAACTGCATCAGGATTAGTACTTAACGGAAAAGTTTTAGCAGCTCCATAAGCAGTTGCTGGGAAATCGATTAAACCAATAAGCCAATCCCAATTGACAGTACCTGCCATATTCATATACTTTTTCCCCTCAGGTGCAAGTGTATCTGTTTTTACTTGAAAGTCCATATTGGCTCCACTTTGAGCAAATCTTGTCCAACCAGTTTTGATACCTGCTTCAAAATCAGCTATCATAAAACCCTCTATTTTTTTTGTCCCTACAATTTTTTCAGATACAGAAAATGTGTCAGTTACATCTTTGATAGTCAGTTTAGCTATACAGTTTTCTTGTGTAAAAATTGGGAATTTAGTTGACGAACCATTCCATGCTGCATTGCTTGCATCAATAGTTTTACTCGTTCCTTTAATCTCTTTTACACTTTTAGATGTTGATCCTGTAATTGTAATAGTCCAGTCAACAATTTTATTAAACTTTGCGGTGAAAACCACTTGTTGTCCCTCGCTAAAATTTACACTATCTCTGTCTGCTTTAAATGTTTCTAGCAATTTAAAATTACTGTAAATATCATTAATGCTAGGCCCGTCAAAATCAGTTTTATTTTTTCTGCAAGAAACACTCAATGTAATTGCAAGAACTAAAAGTATGGATAATTTCTTTTTCATATTAAAATAGCATATTGTAAATGATTCCAAATTGATTAATGTTATAATTGGCTGTAGATTTCGTATCATCTACAAAAACACCTTGCTGAAAAATTGCACTCAAATAAATCTTAGGTGTAAAGTTGTATCTAAAGCCTAAACCAGATAGTTGCTGACGAATGTCATATTTTTGTTGAGTAAAATAAGTCACTTCCGTGTAGGAATTTCTATCAGCAATAAAATCATCCCCTACAGTATTTTGCAATACAAATCCACCAAGCAAATCAAAATCTTTAAATAATTCATATCTAATTCCAATTGTTGCTTGTGTATTTTTAAAATTAACATTCTCTAGTGCAACATCACTGTTTCGATTTGTGTTTTGAAACATATACCCAACTTGTAATTCCAATTTATTTTTCATATTCAAATAGGTATGCAAAGGTGCCATAACGTTTAATTTACCTATAGAAAAATTACGTAAGGCCATCGTTCCCTGTCCTTTTATTTCACTTAAATTATAATACGAAACAGTCGCATCGATATCTTTTTTGTAATGCACTTGACCATAAAGACCTGTTCTATTAAAGGTCGCAATTCCATAAGGCATTGCATTATTAAACAAATTATTTGCAGACATCAGTCTACTTGATATCGTACGATTGTATACATTTTCATTTGTGACTACATCCATAAGCCCTAAAGGTCTAACGTTTTGAGCATTAGTATAACGGTCGTAATAGGCAGGCAACGCATTGTAATTCACATCTTTACTCTGTGCACCAATGCTTCTATATTCAGGACCAACATTTAAATACCCAACTGTAGCACTTACATTATACTTTGGTAATCGAATAGTAGCATGAGCATGCGCAAAATAATCTTTTAATTCAGGAGCTAAAGCGTCTATGGTGTAACGATAATTACTATTACCGACTTCAGCAGCTACTGTGAGGAATTGACTACCAATAGGTGTGGTCAATTTCGCATCTATAGATTGCACATTATTGCGGAATACATTGCTATCCTTTACTGTACCCAATACATCAAAAACAGAATTAACATTATAGCCTATTCTAAATTTTTTACTTTGAACTACATCAATGCTTCCACCTGCCATTAAACGTTCAGGAATATTTGAAAAATTAGTCGCATTTACACGAGTAAGAAAACCCGTGAAATTCATTTCTTTTATAAAATCTTTAAAGGTTAATCCAAAATCAACATTTGCACCTTGCATACGCCATGTATTGTTCATGTAAAATTTCTCGTAATTCACAATGTTGCGTTGCAAATTGAAGATTGCTGGCAAACTATCAATCGCATCTGCATGATGGTTGTAGAGAGTAAATGGAGATTGCTTTAAATTCAAATCACCCAACTGATAGCGCAAGGTATTGGCAACAATTCCTTTCATGTATAATTGTCGCACATCGAAGGTTACAGCACTTCCCCAAAATCCACCAAAGCCATTTCGAATTCGAAACATACCCATGATTTCGGTATTTTTGTTTGGTTTAATATTTACACCTAAATCGATTAATGCATACCCACCAGTATTTCGTTTGGCAGTTGTTGTATCTGCTAACAAGGTATCAGTGACAGCAATTCTATTGTTAGTCATTACAGAGCGAGCACCTCCAATGAAAGTAACTTTTCTGTCCTTTTGAGCAAACAATTGTGTACTATAACATAGCAACAACGCCAATATATTTATACTTAATATTTTGTTCATTCCTTTCATGATTTAAAAAAATGCTTTTAATTCAACAGTTGTTTCCCAACCTTTATATTTATCTTTTGCAAAACTTGCATCTTCATATTTCATCCATCTTTGACGAATATATAAGCCTACATTTTTACTCATTTGTATGTCGAATCCAGAAGCTACACTGTATCCTGTTTGATTTTTGGGTCTTTTAGTTATCACATCCACTTCTGTACTATAGTTTGCAATAACTCTCTCGTAGCTAACATAATTATTCCAAACCAACATTGGACTCAATTTCAAATACATTTCCAACTGATGATCGTAAGTTCTTAGAAGTGCTTTTTCAGTAAAATTAACTAACGCTGATACTTGATTTTGAGCAGAATTAAACGTTCCTAAATAAAATACATATAAATCCTTTCCAGCAATTTGTGTTTTGTATTTTGAATTAATTTCTATAGTGTTAAAGTATTTTTTGTTTAAAGGCCTTGTGCCAGTGCTGTCTAAGTCGGTGATGTTTAATGTTTCAAAGACAGAACGATAAATTTTATTCAAATTTTGATAGGGTCCTACTTCACTTGGAAAATCCCAACGCCAAAAACGAGAAAGCGCCAAATTATTAAAAGGATGACTATAAGTCAATGAAGTAGATAATTCTTCAAGCTCCATAGAATTACTGTAACCAATGGAATTTTTAAACTTACCAAAATTAAGTTGTGCGTTAAAGTCAATACCTTGACGGTTGTTAGCCATTTGACCAACAGGTAATATTGCACTTGAGACGGCCAATAAAACGGGTTGATTCAAATTGTTTACTTGTGTGGTTTGTTGAATTGAAGAATTCATGAACACAGAATTATTATTCAGAACTCTAGGGCTAATTCTATACACATGCATTTCTAATGGAAATTTATCAGCAATATTTGTTGACAATTTAATGGAAATAGCTTCTCCAAATT
>JBILCF010000131.1:0-8261 GCA_044353325.1 Chitinophagaceae bacterium
GAGATCTAGGCTATCCATCAGGAACATGTACTTTATTAGGCTGAAGAAATGCAGGGAATATGTATGTAGCTGAAAGCTATTGAAATAATGCTAGAAAGCTAAAAGAAGAATGACAAAATAGGTGGTTCAAATGCTGGTGTCATAGAATAAATATAGTAGATTTGTTTCTTATCTTTGGTATATGAAAACAAAATTTTACTTTCTTATAGCACTGATATTTAGTGCCACTTTACAATCACATGCACAATATGTAGATACATCTTCTTGTATTTACTCTCCAGGTTTTATACTTCCCTATATTGATTCGTCATATCAGGCTTGCGATACCACATCATCAAACTTTCAGATAAATATTGAACCCACATTAGATAATATTTGGATTAAAAACAAGACCTTCAAATTTGGCAACATGGATATCAGGGATACAACTTGTGCGCTATTTACTGATAGCAACGTTTCATACCCGATCAATAATATGTCTGCATTCTACTTTCAGCTTCCACAAATCCCGTCAATTTCATCCTCGTTAATTGGTTACTATGTCAAATTTTGGCACAAGTTTGAAACAGATACTTTAATGGATGGTTGTTGGCTAGAGTTTTCTACAGATTCTGGTGTAACGTGGAATCCTATAGATTCATTTCAAAATTATTCACTTTCAAATGTTTACCAATATTGTAATTTGTATGGATATGATGGGTTTTTAGGTGGGTCATTTGACACATTATTAAATGGTAGAAAAGCGTGGAGTGGTAGTAGTCAAGGATGGCAGTATACTGCATTGCATTTAAATTTCATTATACCTTTTAAACATGTTAGAAATAACCCCATTAATGCGCTGCGTTTTGTGTTTAATTCTGATAGTATTCAAGGTGGTAAAGCCGGTTGAATCATCAGTGATTTTTCATTTGGACATACTTCCTTCGTAGGCGCAACAGAAAATAGGAGTAAAGAAAATGCACTTACTTTTTATCCCAATCCATCTAGCACAGGTATTTTCAATTTGAAGCTGGAAGATGTAAATCTTAAAGGTCGAATTCAAGTTTATAATCTTCAAGGTCAAATGATTTTAGAAACTGATTTGCATTCCGATATTGATTTGAGCACATTTAGTAATGGATTATACGTGTATGTTGCTGTAATAGATGGACAGCGCTTGCGAGGTTTTTTGAACAAACAATAGGAATACAATTTTTAAAAAATCCAAATTGAAATAAAATCCTATCCAATGCTTTATCCAAATCGGTTGTCTTTGCCAATTGCATTGAATCAGCTGAATAAAGAAAATGTTCTTGATGGATAGACTTGATCTCGTCACGTCCAAAAAGACGTGAACGAGAGCAAGAAGTAGCTCAATAGAGTTTAATAGCTTGTCTCCAAAAAATGAAGTATGACTATTCGAACATATGCTGTTTATGATATCATAAATATCTCATCGACATTGTGATGGATATTGGCCGACATTTTATCGGTGGGTAAATCGTTGGAATCACCACCGAATGGATCTTCGATTTCTTCGGCAATGAGCTCTAAGCTGGCCAAGACATAGAATATGAACACAACGATAGGAACGGCCAAATAACCGAGGCTGAACATGAACCCAAAAGGCAATGTCATGACATAACCAAAGATAAATTTTTTGAGAAAGACACTGTACGAAAAGGGAATCGGCGTGTTTTTGATGCGTTCGCATGCACCACAAATATTGGTAAAGGATTTACACTCTTCATTAATCACATACAGTTGCGACTCCGTTAAAGCATGTTCTGCATGGAGCTTGAAAACCCGATTGAGCATGATTTCAGCTGTTTGATTGGGTACATGTTTTTGTTTATCTATCCGTTTGGCATCGTGTTCGAGTTGCAAATCGTACAATTCCCAATCGGAATTTTTAGATGTCAAGTGATTTTTGAGTGCATAGGCATAGGCTGGTATTATTTTTCTAAAAAAATTGCGGTTGACATGGTCATCTTTGGGCAACATGGCATTGAGTTTGAGTGCCAAGTTTCGGGAATTGTTGGTCAAATCACCCCATAGTTTGCGGCCTTCCCACCATCGGTCATATGCCGAATTGGTACGAAATACCAATAACAAGGAAATAATACCGCCCAAAAGTGTGTGCATGAGCGGGATATTTTTTACATAACTATCAGGCGGCAGCTTGAAATAACTTTTTTCTAAATAAACGACTATGCCTGCATAAATGGCTATTCCGAGCATCAATGGAAACAATTTTCGGATTGTATCGCCTTTGTGGGCTTTGAAGATAAAAGTAAACCAGTCTTTTGTATTGTATTGAATCATTTACGAAGGAGTTGAAGGTTGAGAGTTGTGAGTTGAGGAATGGAAGGTTTCAGGTTTGGAAGTTTAGAAAGTTGGAAGGTTTCAGGTTTTGACGGTTGGCGGTCGGAAAAGATATATAAGTGAATTGATTTTGGATTTTGAGTTTTGGGATTTGGGATATATTTTTTGTTATTTGGGGTTTAATTTGTTGATAACATAGTTTGACTTTCCGTTTTCTACACTTACCTTTGCGCAAAATTTTAGAAACTACAAAAGTATAGTTTTTATACTTTATAATTATTTAAATATGTCAAACAAAGGTAAAATCAAACAAATCATTGGTGCGGTAGTGGATGTACACTTCCCTAACGACAACAAAATTCCTGAAATCTTAAGCGCGCTGGAAATCAAACGCCCAGATGGATCAACACTTGTACTAGAAGTACAACAACATCTTGGTGAAGATAGCGTACGTACAATCGCGATGGATGGTACTGAAGGCTTGGTACGTGGAATGGAAGTTGTAGATACAGGTATTCCGATAGCTATGCCAATTGGTGATGCTATTAAAGGTCGCTTGTTTAATGTAACTGGTGATGCTATTGATGGTTTGCCTCAGCCTTCTAAAGCTGGTGGACGTCCTATCCATGCTAATCCGCCTGCGTTTGAAAATTTGAGTACAGCATCTGAAATCCTTTTTACAGGGATTAAAGTAATTGACTTGATTGAGCCTTATGCAAAAGGTGGTAAAATCGGTTTATTTGGTGGTGCTGGTGTAGGTAAAACAGTATTGATTCAAGAATTGATTAATAATATTGCGAAAGCATATAGTGGTGTATCGGTATTTGCTGGTGTAGGTGAGCGTACGCGTGAAGGAAATGACTTGATGCGTGAGATGATCGAAGCAGGTATCATGAACTATGGTGATGCATTCAAACATAGCATGGAAGAAGGTGGATGGGATTTGGAAAAAGTGGATATGGAAGCCTTGAAAGATAGTAAAGCAACGTTTGTGTTCGGTCAAATGAACGAACCTCCTGGAGCTCGTGCTCGTGTGGCATTGTCTGGATTGACTGTAGCTGAGTACTACCGTGATGGTGATGGTACAGGTAAAGGTCGTGATATCTTGTTCTTCGTTGATAATATCTTCCGTTTCACCCAAGCAGGTTCTGAGGTATCGGCATTGCTAGGACGTATGCCTTCAGCGGTGGGTTACCAACCTACTTTGGCTACTGAGATGGGTTTGATGCAAGAGCGTATTACATCAACTAAAAATGGTTCTATCACATCAGTACAAGCGGTATATGTACCTGCGGATGATTTGACCGATCCAGCTCCAGCTACTACGTTTGCCCACTTGGATGCTACTACGGTTTTGAGTCGTAAAATTGCCGATTTGGGTATCTATCCAGCGGTGGATCCTTTGGATTCTACTTCTCGTATCTTGACAGAAGCTATCGTAGGAGAAGCACATTACACTTGTGCCAATAAAGTGAAATTGATTTTGCAACGTTATAAAGAATTACAAGATATCATTGCGATCCTAGGTATGGATGAATTGAGTGAAGAAGATAAAATGACCGTTGCTCGTGCACGTAAAGTACAACGTTTCCTTTCTCAACCATTCCACGTAGCGGAACAATTTACAGGTTTGAAAGGAGTCTTGGTTCCTATCGAAGAAACTATTCGCGGTTTTAACATGATCATGGACGGTGAAGTAGACGAATACCCAGAAGCAGCATTTAACTTAGTAGGATCAATAGACGACGCAATAGCAAAAGGTAAAAAAATGATGGAAGCGGCGAAGAATTAGTTTTTTGAGTCAAAAGTAGTTAGTAGAAAGTAGTTAGACTATGCGAGTTCATAATTTTAGAGAATTAAAAGTATGGCAGAAGGGTATAGAACTATCGAAAAGTATTTATCAATTTACAAGTACATTTCCTACTGAAGAAAAATATGGTTTGAAAAGTCAAATTCAACGAAGTGCCATTTCTATTCCTTCAAACATTGCAGAAGGTTGTGGTAGAACAGGAGATAATGAACTAAAACACTTTTTAACTATATCATTAGGATCTGCTTTTGAATTAGAAACACAAGTAATATTAGCCAACGAATTTGGATATACTGACAAAAACAATTTTGAAATATTAATTAATCAAATACAAGAAATACAAAAGATGATAATAGGTTTACACAAATCAAAAAACTAATATCTCAATACTTTATACTATCTACTTTATACTTTATACTCACAAGAAATGCATTTAGACATACTAACTCCAGAACGAAAAATATTTAACGGTGACGTATATGGCGTTTTATTGCCAGGCGTACAAGGTTATTTTGAATTGCTTGATAACCACGCTCCTATCGTAGCTGCATTGGGTAAAGGCCAATTGAAAATATTGAAAGACAAAACCAACCATGAAATCTATAATATTGAAGGTGGTTTTGTAGAGATGAATAGCAATAAAACCGTTGTGCTGATTGAAGGTGCAGAAACTGTAAAATAATTCTTTCTAAAAAAATTATAGCTAAAGCGATTCACGGTGTGGGTCGCTTTTTTATATGAATGTGCAAGAAAAGACTTCAAACATTCGAACACCACATGAAACAAAAACATTTCAGTTTAGGGTTGAATAAAAAATAAATTAAACGGACTCAATCTCAATACTTAATTCCCTTTCAATAATCGAATCACTTGTTGACTGTTTATATCCTGAACATTCAAAAAATATAAGCCGTTAGACAGACTCGAAATATCTAATTTATGATCTCCTTTTAGTAAAATCATTTTCATAACAAGTCGACTATAAATATCTTTAACCTCTAGTTGAGCATCTTCCTGAATCTTTAATGTAAATAAACCATTATTTGGATTAGGAAATACACTGACAGCGTTTGATTGTTCTAGTTGCTCTATGCCTAACGGATATATAGGTCTACATTCTGATGTATCGACACAAGTTCCATTGGATACAATGACTGCATAGCTACCTCCTATCGAACCAGTATAGGACTGTCCTGTTGCATTGGGTATTATTGTAATATTGTCTGCACATTCTAACCATTGATACATAGCGCCATTTTGAATAGCTGAAATTGTAGAATTACTTACAGTGGTTGCAACTGACACAATACATTGATTAATTTTTCTAATTTTATAATTTCCTCCATCAGCTACATACACGTTGCCTGTATCATCTATGGCTACTCCTTTAGGCCATCCTAGCAATGCTGAGGTAAATAGCCCATCTAAATAGCCATACGAAGATCCTACTAGCGTAGAAACTATACCATTTTGAGTTACTTTCCGTATTCTATTATTGAGCTGGTCACAAACATATAAATCACCAGCAACATCTATACAAATTCCAGTGGGAAAATCAAATTTCGCTATTGTACCAATCCCATCTGTATAACCTTGAGAAGAACCGGCTATAGTTGTCACAAGACCGGATGGTGTAATTTTTCTGATTTTATTATTCCCTCTATCAGTGACAAACAAATTTCCAACAAGATCGACACAAACAGCTGATGGCCAATAAAATCTGGCACCGATTCCATTCCCATCTAAAAACCCTTGCGTAGAACCGGCCAAAGTAGATACATTTTGCGACTGCGAAATTTTACGTATAGTATTGTTACCCAAATCAGCTACATACAAGTTGCCATTTGTATCCACGCAAATCCCAGTAGGAGAATCAAATTGAGCAGCTATTCCAATACCATCTGTATTACCTTGGCTTGAGCCGGCAACCGTTGAAACAATTCCAGTAGATGTAATTTTTCTAATTTTAAAGTTGTCCAAATCAGATACATATAAATTCCCATCCTTATCGATACAAATTCCATTTGGCTTATTAAATTGTGCTGTACTTCCTATACCATCTGCATAACCTTGCGATGAACCGGCAAATGTAGTTACAACTCATTGAGATGAAATTTTTCGAATGACATGATTATGAATGTCAGCAACAAAAACATTTCCATTTGAATCTACACACAATGCATTAGGATAATTAAATTGAGCATTAGCTGATGCTCCATTCAAAAATCCTTGAGTAGAACCTGCAAGTGTTGAAACAGTTTGTCCACCTGCGAATTGTGCTATGGATATAAAAATTACAAGAAGAATACAAATTAGATTTTTCATAAAAGTATTTTAAGTAATAATGAATATAAATTTAATTCCAAAATACGAAAAAACCTATTTTTAAAAATATGCCATTCAAATACTTAATATATTTTACTAAACCGTTTAATATATTGATTTGTCCCAACTTTTAATTTTAAAAAGTATTGACCTTTTTTCAATAGACGTATGTCAAGTTGAAAAACAAAATCACCTTCATTTCCTTTTGTTTTAGATTCGGATATCAACACACCTTGGTTATCCATAATTTCTATGATTATATCTCCATTTAAATGAACACTTGATTGCACGGTTACATGATCTTTGCAAGGGTCTGGACTAACCGATATAGTCAAATCATCATCTCTATGTAATGAATCACAACATTCTACAACCGAAATGGTTTTCGAAAACTGCGCTCCAAGCGGGAAGTTGAACTCCATGCTTGTACCTTGTCGTAAAATGTTTACTTGCACTTCTTGCCCTGGTTGCAGATTGGCTATTTCACTTAATAGATGCGCAGTATGTTGCATTTCTATGCCGTTGATATGCGTTATGACATCGTTGGCTTGAATGCCAAAAGTAAACGCAGCCGTATTGGGAACTACATCTTGAACAAGCACATTTTTAGCATTGAGTATATCAGCTATTTTAACACCCATAAAAGCACCATACTTTACTGTTCGTGTTTTTTCGCAAGGATGATTACAGTCTTTAATGTTTTGTGCTTTCAATTTTGTAACGACTGTAGTCAAACATACTAGTTGTACAAAAAAGAGGACTGAAACAATTTTGGACATATGTAAACTACAATTTAAATTCTATGCTTTTAATGATATAGTAAAGAGGCTACGTAAATTATATCCAAACTTTGACTACTTGATAAACTGATAGTACTCTTCTACCATTTGTTTGTAGTAAGGTTTCAATTCGGCTGGAACAGTTTTGTAATAATCAATTACAGATTGTTTATTTTTCAAAATATCTTTAAGCTGTTGCGGTATTTCACGAGTCATTTCTTTACCCGAATTTGACTCGCGTTCTTTGCCTTGTTCTTGTTCGCGCATTGCATCTTTGGCCTCCATAAGTCGGGTCAATATTTCAGACTGACGCTGTAAGATATCATTGGTTAATCGCTTATTGACAATATCTGTTTCATTGCGATCCATGTCTTGTTGTATCTTAGTCAAGTTAGGATTGCTTTTACCATCCTTACGAAGTTGGTTATTGACATCGTTCAATTGTTTACGCAGTGCAGCTTGTTGAGCAGCTATCTTAGCCATTTGTTCTGATTCTCCACCACCTTGTTCGCCTCCGCCACCTTGTCCGCCAGGCTGCTGTCCTTGGCCTTCTTTACCACCGGGTTTATCGCCACCGGGTTTATCACCTGGTTTGTCGCCAGGTTTTTTCCCGTCCTTCCCATCTTTTCCTTCTTTAGAATTTTTAGCCATTTTATCCATCATTTGCTTCATGGCATCTCCCAACTTTTGTTGTTGTGTAATGATATCTCCCAATTGCATTCCCATTCCCTTGCCTGGTTTTTTAGAAGGATTTTTTCCAGGTTTGTTGCACGATCCTCCTGGCTGACCTTGTTGATTTTGTTGCTGTGCCTGCTGATCCATCAGTTGCTGCAACATTTCGTTGAGCATCAATGCAAGGTTATTTGCACCTGTCATTACATATTGTTGATTAACGGTAGCTTGCGGTGTGGCTCGTTGCTCGAGGTAGTTGATTGCACTTTCCATGTTACGATTGATCGCATCTATTTCCTTGTTCACTGTTGATGACAATTTGGGAAGTCGTTTGCTCAATGCAAACAAACTATCTGCAATCATTTTTGCAT
>JBILCF010000132.1:0-8243 GCA_044353325.1 Chitinophagaceae bacterium
GCGGAACAGTTTCAGACTTGGGTGCTTATGCAGCCTCTGTGTTCAAACGAGGTATTTCGGTGATCCATATCCCTACTACATTGCTTGCTATGGTTGATGCGTCCCATGGAGGCAAAACTGCTATTGACTTTAATGGTATCAAAAATTTATTAGGAACCTTTCATCCAGCTGATGCCATTTATGTGAATACGATTTTTTTACAAACCTTGTCTGAACGAAATATCATTTCAGGTACTGCAGAAATGATCAAACACGCTCTACTTGACACCGAACATCAATGGAATACAATTCAAGATTATACAATTCATGATTTTTGCCAACTTGACTGTATTGAACATTCTATCACTTTCAAAAATACTATTGTGGAGAAGGATCCATTTGACCAACATATCAGACAATCCTTAAACCTAGGTCATACTATAGGACATGCCGTAGAAAGTGTGTACATGCAAACCAACGGTCCATATACACATGGCGAAGCAATAATGATTGGACTTGAAGCTGAACTTATGTTGAGCATGCAACTATTTCAGTTTCCAGAAAAAGTATACATTGATTTTCTACAGATAAAGGAAAGATTATTTCCAGCTGTTACATTCAATCAAACTTTAGAAACTTTACTACCCTATTTACGGAACGATAAAAAAAATACCAGCGGTATAAACATGAGTTTACTGCGAGATATTGGACAAGTCGAATATAATGTTTTTGTAAGTGAAAACGATCTTAAAAATATGATAGAAGAATTATGCGATTAAGCTACAATCAACCCAAACTCAGTGGATCGGTTAAATTGCCATCATCAAAAAGTTTGAGTAATCGTGCGTTAATGTTGCAAGCTTTTTTCCCTACAAAAATTTCAATTCAAAATTTATCAGAGGCCAACGACACTGTTCTTCTCGATAATATACTTAAACAGCTACAAGCCTTCATTCAATTCAATCAATCCGAAACACCAACCATCAATGCAGAAGATGCGGGTACTACGTTTCGATTTCTCACAGCTTATTTAAGTTCGCTAAAAGGTTTTGAATTTTTATTGACAGGTACTGAACGCATGTGCAATCGACCAGTGAACGAACTCGTAGATGCTTTGTTGCATATAGGTGCAGACATTTCTTATATTGACAAAAAAGGATTTCCTCCTTTAATGATCAAAGGCAAAGACTTAATAGGCGGAACAATTCATATCAATGCATCAGTTTCGAGTCAGTTTATCTCAGCATTGTGTCTTTTAGCACCAACATTGGAGCAGGGTTTGACCATTGTATTAGAAGGTCAAATTGTATCCCAACCTTATATAGATATGACGCTTTCTCTAATGCGAGAAGTTGGTATAGAAACGCTATTCAAAAAAAATAAAATCTCTATAGAAAAACAAACTCCAAATCAAACTTGCCTTACAATTGAAAATGATTGGAGTAGTGCTACATTTTTTTATGGCATGGCTATGATGAGCAACCATGAAGTTAATCTTTCTCTTCCTTATCTTAATCATCAAAGCCTGCAAGGCGATTCATTTATTGTAGAACTTGCTTCACATTTTGGAATTGAAACTAACGATATAAACGGAGATGGAATACGGATCTTTAAAAACAAACAAATTGTATTGAACCAAAACCTAGTCGTGGACTTAACAGCTTATCCCGATTTAGCTATTCCATTTATTGTTGCTTGCGCTACTTGCTATCCAAGTATAACAATTAAGGGAATTGCACATTTGGAATATAAGGAAAGTAAAAGACTCACAGCATTAACAACTGAATTAAAAAAAATTGGTATTGAACTAGAATATAATCTCGAGATACTAACATTTAAACAAATTCATCAATTAGATACCACACTTCAAATTAGCTTTCATACCTACGACGATCATCGAATAGCCATGGCCTTGAGTATGTTAGCTTTATTAGGTATTGAGGTATCACTAGATTCCGCAGAATGTGTTCAAAAATCATTTCCAAATTATTGGCTTCAACTTCAACAACTTGGTTTTAAAATCCACGAGTAGATTTTTATTATTTTGTTGTTTTGATTTATCTATCTTTATCATTCAATTCAATTTTTATGAAACAGTACAAATTACATCTACTTGTTTTTCTTTTAATTCAATTCATTACATGCTCAATTTTAGCACAAAAACCATCAGGTGGTGGTCATTATCAAACACAAGCTAGTGAATGTGTACCTGAAAGTTTGCGTTTACAAATTGAACAAGACCTCAAAAAAAATATAGCCGAACTAAAAGCAGCTGGCAAACTAAAACCAACAAAAAAAACTCGAGCTGTAGGTTTGGAATGGCCTTTAAAACAAGCTACTGGATTTGATTATTGTAGTTATTATGGAGTTTCAAATTTTGTAGATCACAATACGAATTATCCAAATCTATTGGAAGATTATAATTGTGGTACTAGAACCTATGATTTAAATACAGGATACAACCATGGCGGTATCGATATTTTTCTTTGGCCATTCGATTGGAATATGAAAGATGCCAATCAAGTTGAAATCATTGCCTCAGCGCCCGGAGTTATTGTTGGGAAATATGACGGAAACCCAGATACGAATTGCAATTTTTCAAACCCTAATTGGAATGCTGTATACATCCAACACTCAGATGGCTCAATAGCTTGGTATGGTCATATGAAAATGGGCTCTACTACGACTAAGCCTATAGGTGCATCAGTAGTTACTGGCGAAAAAATTGGCTTGGTAGGAAGCTCAGGTTCATCATCAGGTCCACACCTTCATTTTGAATTACATGATGCCGCTAACAATCTAATCGATCCTTACAACGGAAGCTG
Source organism: Chitinophagaceae bacterium (assembly GCA_044353325.1). Taxonomy (GTDB): domain Bacteria; phylum Bacteroidota; class Bacteroidia; order Chitinophagales; family Chitinophagaceae; genus OLB11. The sequence goes on from JBILCF010000132.1 coordinate 2,805, forward strand.
TAACCAAATTACAAGTTGGTGGAATACGCAAAAACCATATTATGAACCCACCATTAATGCTGCCTTAACGCATAAATCACCACCTGTATTTAATCCATGTCCAACACCAGCAACTACAAATATCAAAGATACATTTGCAGCCAATGATACACTTTATGTATGTGCTTACTATCATGATCACCAACAAGGACAAATAGCGAATTATACGATTTACAGACCCGATAATTCTGTATTTAGCACTTGGACACATAGCCCAAATCAAACATACTCAGCTTCGTATTGGTATTGGTATTATATTTTACCAAACTCCCCTATGCTAGGAACTTGGCGGTTTCAAGTTCAATTGCAAGGTCAAACATGTGAACATGCTTTTGAAGTTATAGACCCCTTTATTGCTGCAGGTATAAACGAAACATCAATACCAAAAGTTATCATATCTCCAAACCCAGCTAAACATTTTCTTAATGTACAGAATGCTATATTTTCGATTGAACTCTATTCTATGTTTGGACAAAAAGTTTGTGAATTTAATCCAAATTCAATTATAGACATTTCAAATGTACCTAATGGAATTTATCTTTTAAAATCTGGAGTTCAATACCAAAAGTTAGTCATCCAACATGAATAAGATGAGTTTTGAGGCAAATTTTTGTCTCAACGTTTCAAACATTATTTTTCTAAAAAAGAATACAACAAACATATAGCAAGAAATCATTTTTGTATTTTGATTACTTAGAATCGTTAAAATTGGAGTTTTGCACAAGATTGTTGACATTCAGATGAAATAAGTAAGAATTATACGAGTATTTTTGGCAAAATCGTTTTCATGCCCAAAATCGCCCTACTTTTTAGTCTTTTTTGTTGTTTATATAATTCTTTTTCTGTTCAAGCTCAACCAGCTAACAAACAAGTCCCTTTACCTGCAAAACAATCCGAAGTCACACATTGGGTTGATAGTGTTTATGCAAGTTTAAGCATGGAAAAACGCATTGGACAATTGTTTATGCTTGCGGCCTATTCTGGAGGTGAAAAATACAATCAAGCTTTGATTGAAAAATCAATTCAAGAATACGGAATTGGCGGTTTGATTTTTATGCAAGGAACGCCCAAAGCTCAGATTGAACAAACGAATACTTATCAAACCATGTCTAATGTCCCCTTATTGATAGGCATGGACGCTGAGTGGGGTTTGGGCATGCGCCTAACAGGCGTTCGTGATATGCCACGACAAATGATGCTAGGTGCTATGAAAGACAGTACCATTGTTTACAAAATGGCTGCTGCAATAGCTAACCAATGCCGTAGAATGGGTGTACATGTCAATTTTGCTCCAGATATCGATATCAACAATAACCCAAATAATCCTGTCATTAATTTCAGATCATTTGGCGAAAACAAATACAAAGTCGCCAACTATGGTATTCAATATATGCGAGGCTTGCAAGACAATGGTATCATGGCATGTGCAAAACATTTTCCTGGCCATGGCGATACAGATGCTGATTCTCACAAGGACCTTCCACAAATCAATAAATCTTTGGCTCAACTTGAAGCTTTAGAATTGTATCCTTTCAATCAACTTATAAGCAATGGCATACAATCTATTATGATTGCACACCTTGATGTCCCAGCTATTGACCCAGCCGGAAATGCCCCTACAACACTTTCTTACAAAACAGTTACCGATTTATTAAAAACTAAAATGCGTTTTAATGGATTAATATTTACCGACGCTTTAAACATGCAAGGTGTGGCAAAATATTATCAACCAGGCGATATTGATTTAAAAGCCTTTACAGCAGGCAATGATGTTTTGCTTTTTTCTCAAGACGTTGCAAGTGGTGTAGCTAAAATTAAAGAGGCCATACAAAAAGGTAAATTAAGTGAGACAAGATTAGAGGAAAGTGTCAAAAAAATATTGACAGCCAAGTACAATGCAGGTTTAAAAAATGTCACCAAATTAAAATCAGAAGATGTTGATACTGATCTCAATCAATACACATCTTCACTTCGTATGCAAATTGCAGAAGCATCTATTACACTACTCAACGATCCATTTCAAGTATTGGATAAAATAAAACGCAATGCTAGTCGCAATATGACTTATGTTGGTATTGGCACTTCTAAAGAAAATACTTTTAGTCAATCTCTTCAAAACTTTGGCGTAAAGAAGTTCTTTTACGCTCCAACAAAAGAAAATGAAATTAAAGACTTCGCTAAACGAATGAAAAGTTCCGATGCTGTAATTATTGGTATACACAACATGACAGGGTATCCCACTCAAAACTTCGGACTAGATCAAACAGAAATCAAACTCATTCAAGCACTATCAAAAAACAACAATGCGATATTTGTTTTGTTTGGAAATCCATATGCTGTAAAAAACTTTTGCGAAGCAGAAGGCATGATTATAGCTTATGATGAAGCTGAAGAAACACAACATATTGCAGGGCAAATTGTGGGAGGACAATTAAAAGCAAAAGGTAGACTGCCAGTTACAATTTGTGAAAATTACAAAGCAGGATATGGCATTGTTTCATTGACCAACGAACTGGGTCAAACTATCGACTCAACTCGCTTTGCCAAGCAGAACAAAGACATCAATCCATTGCAAACAAAGCCCCCGTTTATTAAGGACAGACCACTTGAATGTTGTGTCAATCCTATGGCATTGGGTATTAATCTCAATGATTTAAATCGACTAGATGACTTTTTGCAAAATGCTATCAAGCAAGGTGCATTTCCAGGATGTAGAGTATTAGCCGCTAAAGATGGCAATGTATTTTACGATAAAGCTTTTGGCCATTTAACCCAAGACAAACGAAATACTGTCGATATCAATACAGTGTATGATATTGCGTCCATTACAAAGGTTGCTGCTACTACAATTGCAGTTATGAAGTTATACGAAGAAGGTAAATTAGAACTGAATGCATATCTTGGCAAATACCTCAAAATGTGCCGCGGCACAGACAAAGAATATCTCAAAATAAGCGATATTCTCACTCATCAAGCAGGCTTGAAAAGTTGGGTTCCTTTTTATAAAGAAACTTTGGATAGTGTCGGATATCCCAATCCTTCCATCTATTCTTCAAAAGCTTTTGGGAAGTATATGTTACCTGTAACCAAAAACATATACATGAATAAAGACTGGGTAGATACAATGTGGAAACGCATCTTGTATTCACCCTTAGAAAATAGAGGGAAATATGTATACAGCGATTTAGATTTTATTTTTTTACAAAAAGTTGTTGAAGCTATTACACAAAAGCCATTGGATATTTATGTATACGAACAATTCTATAAACCCCTAGGTATGCACTCAACTGGATTCAATCCATTGAGCAAAACATCTTCCAAAGAAATTGCACCAACAGAATATGATACATATTTTAGACATCAAACAATTCAAGGTTATGTTCATGATATGGGAGCGGCTATGTTTGGAGGTGTAAGTGGTCATGCAGGATTATTCTCTACACCCAACGACTTAGGCATTTTATTTCAAATGTTGTTAAATGGTGGCGTTTACAATGGCAAACGATATTTTCAAAAATCGACAGTTGATTTGTTTACATCTAAATATTCGTCTATCAGTCGAAGAGGCTTAGGATTTGACAAGCCAGAACCATACTCCAACAAAGGAAATCCATGCTCGGATAATGCTTCGCTCAAAACTTTCGGCCATCAAGGCTTTACAGGCACTTGCGTTTGGGCCGATCCAGAACATGGTTTATTGTTTATTTTTCTTTCAAACAGAACGTATCCAAGTGCTGAAAACAAACTGATTAACAAATTAGATGTTCGTGAAAAAGCACAGTCTATTCTCTATTCTGCTATGGGTATAGCACCTCATGTTCGAAAATAAAAGAATGATTTATATCATTAAAATACCTTATTCATGGTATATAATATTAATAATCAAAGAAGTATTTTTGTACTATAAAAATATATAACATGAAAAAACTAACCCTTTTAGCGCTTCTAGCAAGCATTTCACTATCAACTTTTGCTGATGATAAAGAAAAGAAAAAAGAAATGCCTTTGAAAAAAAATTGTGTAAAGCTCAATTTATCATCTTTGAGTTTTAAAACTGTAGGTTTGCAGTACGAGCGTGCAATAGCACCAAAATTTTCTGCAGCCATACAATTAAGATTTAGCCCAAAAAGCACATTACCTGGTGTAAAGAATTTAGAAAGCCAACTTGGTGACAATCAAACTATCGTATCTGCGAAAATGAGCTCTCTTGCCATAACACCAGAATTTAGATATTATGTACGCCATGCGATGAAAGGATTTTACTTAGCGCCTTATTTACGTTATCGCAAATTAAACATGGATGCACCAGTAAGCTATGTAAATTCAAACAACGCTACTCAAGTTATTGATTTAAATGGTAAATTCTCTTCATTTGGTGGAGGTTTAATGATGGGATCACACTTTAATATTGGCAAATCAATCTCGTTAGATTGGTTCATAATCGGTTTTCAATATATGTCTACGAAAGCTGACTTTACAGCAGCTCACAATCTTGGTTTAAACGCAGCTGACCAACAAAAATTACGTGATGAATTGAATTCAGTATTGGGTGATGCAGATGCAGTTTTCAAAGACAATACAGTAACAGTTGATGCAAATAAAATTGGAGTATCTTCAAAATTTGGGTTACCTGGTATTCGAGGTATGGGTTTTAATCTTGGATATAGATTCTAATTTTATAGTTTGTCAATCACAATCTGTAGCAAGTAATATTAAAAAAAACAGCCTCTCGCGAGGCTGTTTTTTTGTCCAAATTAAAACTTGTTGATTTTGAATGTTTGAAGACCATCAGGAGTTGATACATGCACAATATAAATTCCAGAATGAAAATCATTTGGATTCAATGAAATCGATGATAATTGTTTAAAAGAAATTTGATTGATTAGACTCCCTTGCAATGAATATATCTTAACGACACCACTTTGAGTTTTTGAAAATTGGAAAGACAAATCTCCCTGCCCATGCGAAAATCCAATAGAATTATAAATCGTAAACATTGGTTTTGAATTCAATGATTCTAGGCCTACAGGTTTACAATCAACATCAAATATTTGACGTTGTTGAAATCTGTTACAAATAGTCGCAGCATGTATACCACCAAATAATATGGTATCTGCTTGCATGATATAGCCTGCAGCTTCAGGTAATGTAGTTGAATTGGTGTAAAAATGAAGCGATTCCAACATTAATTTATCTGTAATAATATTTCCCAAATCTGTCCAAATAGCGCTCATTGCACTATTCCACAATTCGCCAACAGCATATATATTTCCACTGCTTGGATACAAAGCATTTGTGTTGGCTATTCTACCAGACCAATATTCATTATTGCCATCCCATGAAAACATTTTTTCCCAATTGAATGGATTGATAGTTCTAGAATAAGATGTCGCAAAATAA
>JBILCF010000257.1:0-2631 GCA_044353325.1 Chitinophagaceae bacterium
GACCATTACCGAAATTTTACATCGTAAAAAACGACATTCAGAACAAAAACAAAACTCAATTTTCGCCGCCTTAGAAAGTATTGACATGCCAAGTATTTTATTTTTTATGGGTATTTTATTGGCTGTTGGAGCATTACAAGCTTCAGGGATGCTTCAACAAATGGCTGGAGTACTATCTGAAAAAGTCAATAACGATGTAGTTATAATTACTGTAATAGGTTTGCTTTCATCCATATTTGACAATGTCCCTTTGGTAGCGGCCATTCAAGGGATGTATGATTTAAATCAATATCCAACAGGTCATTTCTTTTGGAATTATTTGGCATTTTGTTCTGGTACTGGAGGAAGCATACTCATCATTGGTTCTGCTGCAGGTGTGGCAGCTATGGGGATAGAATCGATTAGCTTCTTTTGGTATGTCAAAAACATTTCTATTGCGGCTATTCTGGGTTATGTTGCTGGAGCTGTTACGGCCGTTTTGATTGGCTAGCTTGCATCATGCGCATTTGCTTAGCATCTTGCAAAAATTCAGAAGCAAAAATAAAATCATTTAAGTATTGATCTTTACTAAAAATTATATCTTCTTTACTACCTTCCCACTGCTTAAGCCCTTTATACAGATATACAATATGATCACCACTTTCCATTACCGTGTTCATATCATGGGTATTCATAACTGTCGTAATGTTAAACTCTTTGGTTATTTCCATGATCAATTTATCTATCACCAATGATGTTTGAGGATCAAGACCCGAATTAGGCTCATCGCAAAATAGATATTTAGGATTTAAAACAATAGCGCGAGCTAACGCTACCCTTTTTTTCATTCCTCCACTGATTTCAGCAGGAAATTTATGATTGGTATCTTTTAGATTAACGCGATCTAAAACTTCATTGACTCGTTTCCTTTTTTCAGCAAAAGTTTTTTTTGTAAACATATCCAAAGGGAACATGACGTTTTGTTCTACGGTCAAACTATCAAACAAAGCTGAACCTTGAAAAAGCATCCCTATTTGTGTCCGCAATTCTTTACGGTCTGATTGTCCCATATTAACAAAGTCAACACCTTCATATTCAATTTGACCTGCATCAACATCAACCAAGCCAACGATACATTTGATAAAAACGGTTTTTCCGCTGCCACTCGAACCAATGATCAAATTAACTTTACCACTTTCCATTTTACATGACACATCATTTAAAACGACTTTATCTCCAAATGACTTTTTGATATTTTTGACTTCAATCATGTAATAATAATAATTTACAAATTTAGGAAGGAATGCTTAACTCTTGGAAAAAATTTTAACAACGAGGTGTACGCAACATTTCTTTCACTTAATAAAAACAAATTATGTTGCGCGAAATACAAAATTTTAGAATAATAACATTTAATCTCGATAATTTATTAATGACTTGCAAAACGATATTTATGTATTTTTGTAAAAAGAATAAATATGAAAAATACAAATGCCATTGGACTTGATTCCAAAATGGCAAAACGACTTGCAGACAAATTAAACATATTATTGGCAAACTATTCCATTTTGTATCAAAACACTCGTGGTTTTCATTGGAATGTTAAAGGTGAAAAATTCTTTGAATTACATCTAAAATTCGAAGAGCTTTACAATGATTTATTTCTTAAAATAGATGAAATAGCAGAGCGTATTTTAACTTTAGAACATACGCCTAATCACAATTTTAGTGACTATAAAAAAATGGCAAAAGTTTCTGAAAGTAATGAAGTGAGTGATGGCAAAAAAGCTATTGCTGAAATATTGAAATCATTAACATTCATCATTTCTCTTCAGCGCGAATTACTTACATTATCAGCAGAAGCTGGCGATGAAGGAACAAATGCATTGATGAGTGATTATATTCGCGCCCAAGAAAAAATGATATGGATGTACTCCGCATTTTTGAGTAAGTAACTCTAAAATAATTATTGTAGGATTTGCAAAAAGTGAATACGTATGCTATAATTTTAATTAAGAATAAAAAAAGCTGTATCAAATTGATACAGCTTTTTACTTTTACTCTAAATTTAGTTATAAATTACTTTGCAAGTTTAACTTTTACTGCGTTTAATCCTTTTGGCCCTTTTTGGGTTTCAAAAGTAACTTTATCGTTTTCATTGACAGCACCTTCTAATCCATTAATATGAACGAAAATACTTTCTTGAGTTACATGATCTCGAATAAAACCATATCCTTTTGAATGATTAAAAAATGTCAACGTACCAGTACGTTCAATGTCGCCTTCTTCAATATCTGCTTGCTTAGCTGTACCTATTTGAATGTCTTCAACATTAATTACAGTTTTGCGTTTTAATGGATCCGGAGGAGTTGAGGTGATATTTCCATTTTCATCTACATAAGCCATCATTTCATCAAGACTTTTACCTTTATCAGAATTGGCCTTACGGTCTTCTTTTTTAGCTTGTTTGTCTTGCTGTTTTTTAAGTCGTTTTTTTTCTTTTTCTTTTTTGTTAAATGTCTCTTTTGATTTACTCATAGTTTTTTTAAATATTATTTTTTACATCATGGCGTCAAAAACCATTAGTAATAATACAAAGGTACATTTTTTTTATTGCGACAACAAGCAAAGTATTAAGTTGTCCAAAAAAGA
>JBILCF010000256.1:0-2631 GCA_044353325.1 Chitinophagaceae bacterium
TTTGTTGTTTTAATCTTACTTCCTCAAGTACCCAATCTACAAGTTCTTCAGTTTCCGGTCGAGGGATTAAAACATACTCATTGACATTCAATTTCAAATGACCAAACCATTCATACCCTAAAATGTATTGCAATGGTCGTTCACGTTTAAGGTCTTCCACAATTGGGATAAACTGACTTTCGTCTAATTCGACAGTTGAATCCAAACGAAGTTCCAAAAATGACTTTTTTGTCAAATGCTCCGCTATACGTTTCATCATAGCTTGCAACTCACTTTTCTCAACGTGTGCATGACAATGTTCAATCAAAAATAGCTCCGCTTGCTTGTAATTCATGGTACAAAGAAAAGTAAAAAACATTAATACAACTTTTCCAACATGTTGAACTTTAAAAAAAGTTAAGCACTAAAAAGTTTAGAACTTTAGAAAAGTTTTTAAAAATAATTTTCACTACGTAAACTCAGTACGCACTATCGACCATACATTTGTATCGAATTAAGGTTAGGAAGTCCTTCAAGCGGTTGGCAGATAATTTCTGTCAATCGCTGAGAGGCAACAAAACTTATTCACAATCGATAGAACATTCAGATTAAGTAATAAATTTGTTCAAAACACGTAAATAAACAAAACACATATACAATGGCAAAAGAAGTCGTAACAGTAGAAAATGAAAAATTAAAGGCCCTTAAATTAACCATGGAAAAAATTGACAAGGACTATGGCAAAGGTTCTATCATGAAATTGGGCGATAAAGAAGTCGTAGAAATGGATAGCATTTCAACAGGATCTTTGGGTGTAGATATCGCATTGGGTATAGGCGGGTTTCCGCGTGGTCGTATTGTAGAAATATACGGACCAGAATCTTCAGGTAAAACAACTGTAGCTACTCATGCTATCGCAGAAGCTCAAAAGAAAGGTGGTATATGTGCGTTTATAGATGCAGAACATGCATTTGATGCCGCTTACGCTAAAAAATTGGGCGTTGATATTGACAATTTATTGATTTCACAACCTGATTATGGCGAGCAAGCTCTTGAAATAGCTGATCGTTTGATTTCTTCTGGTGCTGTAGACTTAGTCGTAATCGATTCGGTAGCTGCATTGGTACCCAAATCAGAATTGGAAGGCGAAATGGGCGATAGTAAAATGGGTCTTCAAGCTCGTTTGATGAGTCAAGCGTTGCGAAAACTCACAGCTACCATAGCACGTACAGGCTGTTGCGCTATATTTATCAATCAATTGCGCGACAAAATCGGTGTAATGTTTGGCAGTCCCGAAACAACAACTGGCGGTAATGCATTGAAATTCTATGCTTCCGTTCGTTTGGATATTCGTCGTATTAGTCAAATCAAAGATGGCGATGAAGCAATCGGTAACCGTGCTCGTGTCAAAGTCGTGAAAAACAAAGTTGCACCACCGTTCCGTCAAGCTGAATTCGATATTATTTTTGGCGAAGGCATTAGCAAAGTCGGTGAGATAGTCGATTTAGGCGTTGACCATGGCATAGTTCAAAAAAGTGGTTCATGGTATGCATATGATACCAACAAATTAGGTCAAGGTCGCGATGCTGTCAAACAACTTTTGCTCGACAATCCTGAAATGGCAGCTGAAATTGAAGCAAAAATCAAAGCAAAAATAGAAGCGGACAAAGCTTAAATAAACAAATAGCAATTAAATAATATAATACAGCCGTGGGTTTTCTCACGGCTGTATGCATTTATATACCGATCCTAGAATACTTCAACCGAGAATGTACAAAATGTCTATATTTGCACCCAATTTGAACATTACAGATGGATAAAAACACAATTGCTGGCTTTGGATTACTCATGTTATTGCTGATAGGCTATATCGTTTATAATCAAAATGCCGAAGCTAAATTTCAAGAAACCAAACGCGTAGACTCGATAGCCAATGCTAAATTGCATCCGCCAGTCGCTCTAAAAACAGATACGACCAAACTACTCACCAATGCCAATGCGGCACAAGATAGTTTGGCACCAGTAACCGTTGCAGAGCAACTATTTAGTTTAGAAAACGAAGACTTAAAAATAGATTTTACCAACAAAGGTGCATTTGCTCGAAAAGCACAATTAAAGAAATTTAAAACGCACAATGGCAAACCCTTGTTTCTTTTCAATGGTGAAAAAAACTACATGGATTTTGGTTTCAAAACCACAAATGGTACTATGGTGCACACAAAGTCGCAAGATTTTACGGGGGAATTGAGTGCTGATAAACGAAGTCTTACGCTCCAAAATGCAGACTTTTCTGTTATTTATTCTTTGCCCGAAAAAGGTTACATGATGAGTATAGCGGCTACGCCAAAAACGGCTGAACGCACGCAAAATATCAGCATGGATTGGAACTCGGAATCCATCATGACTGAAAGCGACCCTGACAATCAGAAATTATATACACAAGTTTGTTACAACTTAGCATCCGAAGGCTATGATTATTTTACAATCAAGGAAAAAGAAGATCTTGAGCTAAAAGAGCATGTCAAATGGTTAAGCTTCAAACAACAGTATTTCAACACTACACTTATCACTGATAAAAAAGTTATCGCTTCGGGCAAAGTTGTTGCTGCACCTTCGAATGAAACTGACACCAGCAAACATATGCTCTCTGAC
>JBILCF010000133.1:0-8109 GCA_044353325.1 Chitinophagaceae bacterium
ATTTCAATACAGTTTATAACAGATTTGAGAATCCAGAATTTGTTCGTGAAAACTCGAAATTGGTAGGAATAAACAAGGTAGTATTTGACTCTAATAGAAATGTTTTATACTTGACTACATATGGACAGGGCTTGTTTGTTTACGATTATGCCACCTTGCAAATGACACAATACAAACGTGGCGATGAGCGGATCAATTTGTCAGGCAATTATTTATCTACCATTTTTTCTACTTCGAATGGGATGATATATATAGGTTATGATGGTGAAGGATTTGATGTGATAGATCCGAATGTAAAACAGTTTGTACCTATTATAAAAAACGATATTGATGAATCCAAAACCATTCGATTTGTACGAAAAATAGTTGAAGATTTGGATGGAAATATATTAATGGGAACAGCAGGAAACGGATTAGTTAAGTATAACCCCAAGGTGGAAACATTTGATTTTTTTCCAATAGTCAACAAACTATCTCAGTCCAATAATTTTGTCATAGAAATGATACGTCATGATAAAGAGTTGTGGTTGGGCTTTAATGGAGAAGGCTTAGGAATAGCCGATTTGAAAACATTAAAAATTAGTAAACGAATTGGTGTAGGAGCAACAGAGATGCTCTTGAGTGATGGTACTATTTGGTCTATGTTAGATACTAAAGATGGCCATATTTGGATTGGAACGCGTGGCAATGGTATTAATGTATTGAATATTCAAACAGGTAAAATAAGAAAAATAACAGCTACAGATTTTCCTGCATTCAATGCAAATGGTATTCGAACCATGTATTTGCGTAAAAACAATAAGGTGATTGTAGGTACAGAAGTTGGTCTATTTGAAGTAGATAGGACAACACTCAATATTTCAAAAATAAAGCAACTAGAATACCTAAAAACTGGCAATACAGAACTTTCTATTAAATGTATCTACGAAGACAGTAAAGGGATGATTTGGATAGGTACCAATGGGGACGGGTTATATATGTTAGATGCAAATTATAAACTATTGAAATCGTTCAATACTGAAAATTTCTTAAGCAATAATGTTATTTATTCTATTCTCCCGCAAAATGATACCACCGTGTGGATGAGCTCGAATGCAGGTTTGACCAAATTGTATTGGTCGCCAAACCAAAAGATAGAAAATGCAAAGTTTAAGTCGATACATTTTAATGAAATCAATGGTTTGCAGTCTAATGAATTCAATACGGGCGCTTATGCTATGTTAAGTGGTGGTCGTATGGCTTTTGGAGGGTTGAATGGGTTGAATATTTTTAATCCCAATGAAATCAAAACTACATTTTATTCACCAAAAGTTTATATATCGGAATTGAAGATTTTTGAAAACCGATATAAGTCAGATACAAGTATTATTTATTTGAAGTCTGTCAAGCTCCGACATTTTGAAAATTCATTGTCATTTGGGTTCAATACATTAGGATTTACGCTGCCTGAAAAAACAAAATTTCAATATCGATTACTTGGCTATGATAAGAATTGGATCAATGCAAATAATCGAAATTATGTTTCCTATACCAATCTCAATTCTGGAGATTATGAGTTTCAAGTGCGAGCTTCTGTCAATGGAAGCGAATGGGAAGCGGCTTATACCAGTCTTAAAATATCAATAGCAACTCCTTTTTACAGAACATGGTGGTTTATTTCAATAGTAGCTCTATCGTTGCTCCAAATTGCTTACTTAATTTACCGCTTTCGAATGAAGCAAATTCTAGAAAAAGAAACTATTCGCATTCAATATAATAAAGATCTGGCAGAAGTAGAGATGAAAGCTCTACGTGCGCAAATCAATCCACACTTTTTGTTTAATTCACTCAATTCCATCAATAATTTTATTTTAAAAAACGATACTGAGAAAGCTTCAAAATATTTAATCAAGTTTTCACAATTGGTTCGAAATATTCTCAACAACTCATCTAGTTCTTACGTAAGTTTGCAGGAGGAGTTGCAAACCATTGAACTGTATATGCTTATTGAGGGTATGCGATTTAATAATCAATTTAGTTATTCAATCGAAATCGAGGACGATATCAATACATCGGTCATCAAAATGCCATCATTGCTATTGCAACCTTACGTAGAAAATGCCATTTGGCATGGCTTGTTGCACAAAGAGGGCGAAAAGAAAATATGGATAAAAATAAAGCGAGATACTGCTCAATCCATATCAATTCATATCGAAGATAATGGGGTAGGGCGTGTGGCAGCTAAAGCTATGCAACAACGGCCAAAAGATCATAAGTCATTTGGCATGCAAATTGGTGAAAGTCGTTTGAAACTTATGAATAATGGTCAGGAAACAATAGCTAAAGTAGAAGTGGTTGATATGTACACCAATACCAATGAAGCAAAAGGGACTCAAATTAAAATAGTTATACCTTCTAATTTGTATGTGGACGACTTTAAAATATTAAACTAATAAAAAATCAAAACAATGTATAAAGTAATTATTGTAGATGACGAATTGAATTGCGTGGAGGTGTTAGAGATCTTGATTAAGAAAAATTTTGAGGATCTGTCTATCGTAGCCACGTTTACATCGTCAAAAAAAGCCTTAGAATATTTACAGCAGAATCAGGTCGATTTGATATTTTTGGATATACAAATGCCTTTCATGACAGGTATTGATATGTTGGCGAATTTGGAAAAACACAATTTTAATGTAGTGTTTACCACTGCATTTGACCAATATGCTATCACAGCAATCAAATTATCCGCTTTGGATTATTTATTAAAACCTATTGACGAAGATCTGCTTCGCAATGCTATTAATAAATTTAGGAAACAAAAGAATGATTTGAATGTACAGCAGCAATTGTCCAATTTGCTTCAGCATTACAACTTGCCTGTACAAGCAACTACACCTACTCATGCACCTGTCAATAGTAAAATTGCGGTAGGTTTTCAGGACCGAATATTGTTTTACGATCCGCAGGAAATCTTATATTGCCATAGCAACGACAACTATACAACCTTGGTTTTGAAAACTGGCGAAAAAGTCATTGCATCCAAAACAATTCGCTATTTTGAAGATATATTAACACCCATGGGTTTTATTCGACCGCATCAGTCATATATTCTTAACGCGAAATATATTCAGCAATACAGCAAAAAAGATGGTGGCTTTTTAATTATGATTGATGGTACTGCTATACCCGTAAGTCGAAATAGAAAAGAAGAAATATTGCAAATGTTTAAAGGCGAGTTCTAATACTTATCCTCTTAGAACAGGTGTTTTGGGCAACCATTGGTCTATTTTTTGCCTGAAAGCAAACAGTAATAATCCAAAAATCACAATAGCTACAGCTATTATTTCAGCTTGTGTCGGTTGTATAAAGCCCCAATCGTATTTGTAATTGACGCGTATTTGTTCAATTAAGAAGCGTTCTATACCATTAAACACTAAATAAATCGAAAACATACTTAGTGGTGTAGTAAATCGCTTTCGTATGCGCCACAAGATCCCAAAAATGATCAAAGCCATTCCAAACTCGTAAATAGGAGTAGGGAAAACAGGCATAGGTAAGACTGAACAATAACTTCCTTCGCAATTGGGCAATTCTACACCGACATTGTTGACATTGTTGGGATAGTTGTATGCAAACAACCAAATGGGTAATCCTGCAAATGCAGTGATAGACTTGTGTGGAACCGGTGAGCCAGGTTCAAAATGTCTGTTGATATGGTCTTTGTATTGTACCAATGTCTTGTCAAAAGGTTGCACAGCAGCGACTACATGTCCGTTGACATCGGTTGTATAAGCAGAATTGTAAATGCCCCAATCGCCATCGCCACTGATTTGACAGCCTAAGCGCCCAATACCATAAGCTAATATCAATGCTGGTGCTGCTGCATCACATAAATGTCTGAAGTCTAAATTGATTTTTCGAGCATAATACCATAGCGCTAAGGTAGCTACGATTAATCCGCCATAAAATGTAAGCCCGCTACTTGAAAGTAAATTCCCCATAGGGTCCTGCAAAAAATCTTCCCAGGTTTCAAATGCATTGAAAATTTTTGCACCAGCAAAACCGCCAATAGCTGCTATGACTGCAATATCGCCTACGCGATGATGCGGAAAGGTCTTTACTTTTTTGGTTTGAATTCCGTTTTGGCTTTCTTTTTTGGATGTGTTGTATTTTAAAAATACACTCAAACCAGCAATTACAAAACCTAGTATAATATTTCCGTTCGGTGAAAATAAATAACTCATCGGATCGGGTGAAGCAATTTTCCATTCGAGAAACATGCCCAACAATTTAAATCCTATTATAAAACCAACTATACCACTGCTGATGTATTCAAACATACCCGTTGGTTTGCCAATTGTTATATCCTGTATTGTATATCCTACTAATCCGTCATCCTCTTTGCGTTTGAGTTCGGCAAAAATGACATAGCCTCCGGCCAAAAAACCCATAGCCACCAAAAAACCAAATGTTTTTAATAAACTGAGTTGTGGAATATCAAGGCCAATTAATTCGCGGAGTAAATGGTAAAAATCTGGGTACATTACGCTTGGTTTAGGTAAAATTCGTTTTGAAGCGTAAAAGTAACATCATCCTTTCTAATTTTAGAAAAGAAGCTAAGGTTAAACCAAATTTGCAGAAGAATTAACAGTATTGGTTGAAAGCATCGATCAAATTCGCTGCTATCATTTGAGCTGGACGGCCTTCTATCATATGTCTTTCAATCATATGAACCAATTCCCCGTCTTTCAACAATGCTATACATGGTGAAGATGGAGGATAAGGTAGCAAATATGTACGTGCTTGCTGAACAGCAGAACCATCAAATCCTGCAAATGAAGTGACCAAATGAGTTGGTTTTGAAGCTGCATTTTCTACTGCCAACAATACACCTGGACGAGCTGTGCCTGCGCTACAACCGCATACTGAGTTTAATACTAAAAGGGTAGTGCCTGTACGTGCCATTGCAGCATCTACTGCTTCTGGTGTAGATAAATCTTCAAATCCTTTGCTTGTCAATTCGGCCTTCATGGGCATTACGAGTTCCGCTGGGTACATAATCATTAATTTTGTGCAAAGGTAGTGTTTTGTAGTTAAGATTACAGATTTGACGACCTAAGTTTCAGGTTGTGTTTTCTTATAATCCATTTGTTTCATCTATGGACGATAGGTTTTCTAAACAAGAGTATCAGTTGTATTCAGGGAAATTATGAAGCCATGTATTCGATACAACATGATATACAAACAATTGATGTCCATTGCTAACAGCAAGGTAAGCAACGCGCAAGGTAGAATTGTAGGCTAAAATTTGATTCAAAACATGTTGATTTAAGGTCTCCTCTTCTTCTTTACATTCTACAATCATCCAAGGGATCTCTTTTTGGTAGATTAAAATATCATATCGTTTATTGAGATTTCCTACTTTGATTTGTTTTTCGACAGAAATCATCGATGGAGGATAGTTTTTCTCCAAAACCAAATGTTTCAGAATTTGTTGTCTCACCCATTCTTCTGGGGTTAATATGACATATTTTTTTCGAAAAGTATCATAGATGTATTCTTTGCCAGCGATTTCTTTTATTTTGTATTTGTCCAACATTTACTCTCCAAAGATAATATTGCATTTGAGTATATTTGATAGTAAATTTCGGATTCAAACTAATAGAAGCGCACTATGAATTCATTGTTTCGTAAAAAAAATATACAACGTATACTTGCCGATGCCGAAAATGGCTATGGCGATGCAGGTCATATTCCGTTGAAGAAAATTCTAGGGGTTAAGGATTTGACCTTCTTTGGTATAGCGGCAATTATTGGCGCTGGTATATTTAGTAGTATAGGCAAAGCATGTTTCGATGGTGGACCAGCTGTGATATTTTTGTATTTATTCACAGCATTGGCTTGCGGTTTTGCAGCGCTCTGCTATGCCGAATTTGCGAGTACAGTACCTGTTTCGGGTAGTGCGTATACATACGCCTATGTGGCTTTTGGCGAAATAGTTGCTTGGATTATTGGTTGGGATTTGCTCATGGAATACGCGATAGGTAATATTGTGGTCGCTATCTCTTGGAGTAATTATTTCACAAGTCTCACCGATCAGGCAGGCCTCATCATACCTCGATGGTTGACCATGGATTATTCAACAGCTCATCACGGATTTGATGAAGTGAAAAAACTACTTACTGAAGGTACTGCATTGACTTCAATGGATTCATCACTTCTTGATAAATATCATGCTTGGAACAATGCACCTTCCTTGGGTTCACTCAAACTTATCATGGATTTGCCGGCTTTTGCAATTGTAGCATTGATAACAGCAATCGTATTTGTAGGCATACATGAAAGTCGTAAAATGAGCAATATGATGGTGATGTTTAAACTTGCTATTATATTTTTGATTATAGTTGTAGGAGGATATTATGTACAGCCTGAAAACTGGAGCCCATTTGCGCCCAATGGATTGACTGGGATACTCAAAGGTGTATCGGCTGTGTTTTTTGCCTATATTGGTTTTGATGCTATTTCTACCACTGCTGAAGAATGTAAAGATCCGCAGCGCGATTTGCCCAAAGGGATGATCAATGCATTGATTATTTGTACCATATTGTATGTCATACTAGCGTTAGTATTGACTGGAATGGTACCTTATACCAAACTCAATGTTGGAGATCCATTGGCTATGATATTTGAAGAAAGAGGAATGCCTTGGATAGCGGGTATTGTAGCTGTAAGTGCAATAATTGCTACCGCTAGCGTATTGCTAGTGTTTCAGATGGGACAACCGCGTATTTGGATGAGTATGAGTCGCGATGGATTGTTGCCTAAGGTGTTTTCAAAAATTCATCCCAAATATAAAACGCCTTCATTTTCAACTATATTGACGGGTATTGTTGTAGCTGTTCCAGCATTATTTCTCAATTTGGATGTTGTTATTTCGCTCACGAGTATTGGGACATTATTTGCTTTTGTATTGGTTTGTGCAGGTATTTTGGTCTTGCACGAAATGCCCGATAAGCCAGTTTCAAAATTCAATGTGCCATATTTGAGTGGTAAATATATTGTTCCAATTTTGTTTATAGTCGCGGTTACTTTATTGTTGATCTATAATCCTTCGCATTTCGAATCGTTGTTTTCGCTCGAAGGCTTCCCAATGTTGTTGTTTTGGGTGGTGATGAGCATTGTAACAGTCTTGTCATTTCTTCGAAATTTTTCGTTGATTCCAGTTTTAGGGTTGATAAGCTGTTTTTATTTGATGGCACAAGAGAGTTATTCCAATTGGTTGCGATTTTTGATTTGGTTGGCAGTTGGCTTGGTTATTTATTTTTTATACAGTCGTGGGCATAGCCGTTTGAATCCAAAGCATGAAAAGTAATAAAAATTATTAAAGACAAAGTTGCACTGCTGTATTGCCTAATCGGCAATTATGTCATCTATTTTAATTTAAAACAGCCATAATGGCCGTATTTTTTGAATGGTATGTAAGTTGATTACACTATACCAAACAAAAAAAAATATAAAATTATGACACACATGAAAGTAAAAAACAACACAATGGTTCCAGGATTCTTTAATCTAATGGACAAATTTATGACTGATGATTTTCAAACACCGAGTCATTTTACCCGACCAGCGGTCAATATCGTTGAGTCTGAAAAATCATATGCTTTGGAAGTTATTGCGCCAGGTATGCAAAAAGAAGATTTTAAAATTGCAATTGAAAAAGATTTGTTGACGATTTCGTTTGAGAAAAAAGAATCAAGCGAAGAGAAAACAGATAAGTATATCCGCAAAGAATTTTCAATGAACTCGTTTAAACGTTCGTTTACCCTCAACGAAAAATTGAATGCTGATGCCGTAACAGCTAAATATGACAATGGTATTTTGTATGTCAATATACCTAAAGCAGAGGTTAAGACAGTTGAAGTTAAAACAGTGAAAATCAACTAGTTGTAAAATTATTATTAAATTTTAATATCCCGCTTCGGCGGGATATTTTTTGCCTTTAAATCAAAGCAGGTTAAAAAAAATCCCACCATTTGGTGGGATTCAATATAATGTGTAATGATTATCTTATTCTGCTGCAGGAGCTTCAGTTTCAGCAGTTGGAGTTTCTGTAACTGGAGTTTC
>JBILCF010000258.1:0-2612 GCA_044353325.1 Chitinophagaceae bacterium
TATACCGTTTTGTTAAATGTACCTACACGACCTTGTGTATTGTATTTTACGGTGATTTTTCCAGTTTTACCAGGCATAATAGGATCTTTAGTCCAATCAGGTGTAGTACAACCACAAGAAGCAGAACAGTTTTGGATAATTAGTGGTTCTTTCCCGGCATTTGTAAAAACAAAATCGAACTGACCTACTGGTCCTTCTTTAATATTACCAAAATCGTGTGTTTCTTCTACGAATTTAAAAATAGGACCATTCGGATTTGTATTTTGTGCATTTGCTACAAAACTTACCGTTATTAATAACAAGAGTGATAATATATATTTCATTTGATTTTTTTAAAAATTAATTCATTTTTATTAGTGTTTCATAATAGAACCATTGTCAGCAGGTACAGAAGCATCAGGTGCTTTTTCTACAACACCAGTGATTTTTATCACTTTAGTTCCAACATTTGAATTTACTGTAATTGTTTTTACAAAGTTTCCAGGACGACCTTGGGTATTGTATGTAGCAGTTATTTTACCTTTTTTACCAGGCATAACTGGTTCTTTAGTCCATGTTGGTGTTGTGCAACCACATGAAGCTTGAACACCACTTAAGATGATAGGTTCTTTACCTTTGTTTTCAAATTCGAAGTCAGTACTTACAGCTGGTCCTTCAGGGATATTTCCAAAGTTGTGCTCTTCAGTTTTAAATTTCATTGACAAATCTACATTTTGATTTGGTGTAGTTTGTTGGGGGGCTGGAGCTGGAACAGGAGTTGGTGCTGGGGCTTGAACTGCTGGAACTTGCTTTGCTTTTTTATCTTTAGGCTGAGCAATGGCTGCAGAAGAAATGAATGCTAAAGCGCCAAAAAATAAGATTGATTTTTTCATATAATGTTCTTTTTTTAATTGTTGATTCAAAAATATGTGTAAAATTTAGTTCCGCAATAGTTTGGTGGTTAAGTCGTAGTTAAGTTCAGATACATTAACATCGAATTTTAATATACAAATAATTCGTGAATAAGATATTAGAACATTATTTTTGTATACTTGTAACTGAAAACTAATTTAAACATGAATGGAGTGACTACAAACTTGAAAGAAGAAAAAATACCTTTTGAAGATTTCAAACTTGAGATTATTAATGATTATAAAATAGCACTTCAAAGTCGTGAATCTAGTTTGCTTGGCCGTAAAGAAGTCTTGACAGGAAAAGCTAAATTTGGGATATTTGGAGATGGTAAAGAAATAGCTCAAATAGCCATGGCTAAAGTGTTTCGCGAAGGTGATTTTAGATCTGGTTATTATCGCGATCAAACATTTATGTTCGCTAGCGGTATGTCGAATGTTGAAAATTTCTTTGCTCAATTATATGCCAATCCAGATGTAAATGAAGAACCAAGTAGTGCTGGTAGACAAATGAATGGGCACTATGCTACGCGTTTTTTAGACGATGAAGGTAATTGGAAAAAAATGTCTGATACAAAGAATTGTAGCTCTGACATTTCACCAACTGCTGGTCAAATGGTAAGAAGTTTGGGTCTTGCATTTGCTTCAAAATTATATCGTAAACAAAAACAACTGCATCAATTTACTGATTTTTCAGACAATGGTAATGAAGTGAGTTTTGCAACCATTGGCGATGCATCTACAAGCGAAGGGTTGTTTTGGGAAACTATCAATGCGGCAGGTGTACTTAAAGTTCCTTTGGCTATATTTTGTTGGGACGATGGCTATGGTATTTCAGTTCCACGTAAATTTCAAACAACTAAAAATTCTATTTCCGAAGCCTTAAACGGTTTTAAATACGATGAAAAATTAGGTGGAGTAGATATTTATACCGTCAAAGGATGGGATTATGCTTCGCTATGCGAAACCTTTAGAAAAGGTATTGAACGTGTACGTGAAAAACACATACCAGCTATATTTCATGTGCAAGAAATAACGCAGCCGCAAGGTCATTCTACATCTGGTTCGCACGAGCGCTACAAGAGCAAAGAACGCCTTGATTGGGAAAAAGAAATGGATTGTATTCGCAAAATGCGTGAATTTATTCTTGAAAATGGGTTTGCAGAAGAAGCTGAATTGGTGCAAATGGAGCTAGAAGCCAAGCAATATGTCAATGATTCAAAGAAATCAGCTTGGGACAAATTTTTATCTCCAATTAAACAAGAAATAGAACAAGCTACAACATTTTGCAATGAAGTCATCTATGAAGGTAATTCAAATTCTGAATTTATTGCTTCAGCAATAAGAGAATTAAATGCTATTCGTGAACCTTTGCGCAGAGATGTGATGAAAACAATAGCTAAAATTCTTAATGTAGCTGGAAGTGGACATGCAGTAGATCGATTGCGCAATTATTATAATTCGTTAAAATTGGAAGCGTTTGAAAAATACAATTCCAATTTACATTCTCGTTCTCCATTGCAAATTGCAAATATTGAAGAAGTAAAACCAATGTTTACAGGTGAGGAAGTTTATTTGAATGGATTTGAAATCCTGAATAAATTCTTCGATCATACCTTATCTACAAATCCAAAAGTATTTGCTTTTGGCGAAGATGTGGGTAATATCGGCGATGTCAACCAAGGGTTTGCTGGTTTGCAAGAAAAACATGGCAAATGGCGT
>JBILCF010000259.1:0-2604 GCA_044353325.1 Chitinophagaceae bacterium
ATATAAATAAGCCACCACAGTCCAAACTTGTTTCAGACACAATTAATGGATTGGTAGTGTCTAAATTATTACCCAACATTGCAGATGGATAATTGTAAACCAATAATTTTCTAAAATTCGTATCAGGTATAAAAACATATTGTGCTTGAACAAGCTGAAACGCAAATACAAAGATTAATAATAGATTCAGCTTTTTCATAGTATGTATGAATTATAAGAGATAACTCTATTTCATATACGATGAAGAGGTAACAAATGTTAGCCAAAACAAAAAAACTCTTCGTTGCCAAAGAGTTGATTCGTTAAAGCTGAGCCGCAGGAGGGAATTGAACCCTCGATCTCCTCCTTACCAAGGAGGTGCTCTACCACTGAGCCACAGCGGCATCTAGTGCCGTAAAGACAAAAAAAAACCGATTGTTTATGCCATAAAGGACAATAACAATCGGCATAAGAGCGGAAGAACAGAATCGAACTGTCGTCATCAGCTTGGAAGGCTGAGGTAATAGCCACTATACGACTTCCGCTTGATAAAGAATGTGGGCAGTGATGGATTCGAACCACCGTAAGCGTACGCTAGCAGATTTACAGTCTGCCTCCTTTAGCCACTCGGACAACTACCCAAAAAAAAAGAGCCACTTGCCGGAATCGAACCAGCGACCTACTGATTACAAATCAGTTGCTCTACCAGCTGAGCTAAAGTGGCTTCTTAAATATGTTTATATTTTGAATGAACGCTCATTCAAAAGGCAAATTTTAGTTTTTATTACAGTAAATTAAAAGAGCTATTTTGCGTTTGTTGGAGTGCAAATGTATAAAACCATTTCTAATTTCCAAATATTTTTTTTTGATACTTATTTCCTTTTTTTGTAAAATCCTTTATACATCACATTTTGAATTATTTAGCACACGCATTTTTATCAAACAACAACCCCGAAATTTTAGTCGGGAATATGATGGGCGATTTTATAAAAGGAAATAATTTTACTAAATTCCCTATTACAATACAACAAGGCATTCATTTCCATCGAAGTATTGACCGCTATACGGATCAACATCCTTTAATTTTGATAGCAACCAATTTGCTCAAACCTGAATTCAGACTTTCCGCGGGCGTTTTTGTTGACATTGTGTTTGATCATTTTCTTGCAAATGATATTAACCGATTTACAGATTCCGAGTTATCGACCTTTACGCAACATGTTTACACTACATTATCGAAACACGATGCTTATTTCGATGAGAAAATGCAAACTTTTTTTGGTTATATGTCTCAATACAATTGGCTGTACAATTATAAGTTTATTGAAGGGTTGAGTAAATCGATATTAGGAATTTGCAAACGCTACCCTAGACTTGGCAATGGTGATCTTGCCATGAGTCTCCTGATTAAACACATGGAACAACTCAATGTTTATTATAATTCTTTTATGCCCGAATTAGAACAACATTGCACAATATGGCATTCTAATTTTCAAAACATTTCAAAATGACAAAAACCATATTACTGCTAATATCTTCTAATTTTTTCATGACATTTGCATGGTATGGGTTTCTAAAAGATAGAGGAATCCCTCTATGGAAAGCCATTTTAGTAAGTTGGGGAATAGCCTTTTTTGAATACTGCCTTATGGTGCCTGCAAATAGAAACGGTTACTTGACTGGCATGAGTGGTTTTCAACTCAAAATTACACAAGAAATCATCACTTTGCTCGTTTTTGCCGTTTTTGCAACCTTGTATTTAAAAGAACCATTTAAGTTAAATTATCTCATCAGCTTCTTGTTTATCCTTGGTGCAGTCTATTTTGCTTTTAAAAAATGAGGATTAAGGATAAATTAAACGATGAATTGATAACATAATACACAGCGTAGTAATAAATTAACACATCCTTTTTTTATTGTCAAAAAAGAATTATACCTTTGCACCTCGAAAAAATTACACTTGATTTTTTCAATTTTAAACATATACAAATAATTTTTAACAATGGCAGACTTACGCTACCAACGAAATTTCGGAATCGCTGCACACATCGATGCAGGTAAAACGACTACGACAGAACGAATTCTTTATTACACGGGTGTGAATCACAAAATCGGTGAAGTACACGACGGTGGTGCAACCATGGACTGGATGGCACAAGAACAAGAACGTGGAATCACTATTACTTCAGCAGCTACAACTTGTTTTTGGAATTTTCCAATGACACAAGGTGTAAAAAATGCTGACACAAAACAATACAAATTTAACATCATCGATACTCCAGGTCACGTTGACTTTACAGTAGAGGTTGAACGTTCATTGCGAGTATTGGATGGTTTATTGGCATTATTCTGTGCAGTTGCTGGTGTTGAGCCACAATCTGAAACAGTTTGGCGTCAAGCAAATCGTTACAAAGTACCACGTATTGGATTTGTAAACAAAATGGATCGTTCAGGTGCTGATTTCTTAAACGTGGTAAAACAAGTAAAAGAAATGTTAGGTGCAAAAGCAGTTCCATTGCAATTACCAATCGGTGCTGAAGACAACTTCAAAGGTGTAGTTGATTTGATCACAATGAAAGGTATCGTATGGGAAGATGCTACAATGGGTATGACCTTCAAAGAAGT
>JBILCF010000134.1:0-8054 GCA_044353325.1 Chitinophagaceae bacterium
TGAATTGTATTGGAATACGCCAGCCCAGAAAGTCGTAGAAAAAATAGCGAAAGCGCATGAAAATTTTTGGACAGCTGATCGACGCTCTCAAGCCAAGTTGTTGAATTTGTCTATTCCTCAGGTTATTACGATCGCTTCAATAGTTGAAGAAGAAACCAATAAAAATGATGAAAAAGCCAACATTGCTAGTGTATATCTCAATCGGTATAAAATAGGCATGAAATTGGGTGCTGATCCTACAGTTAAATACGCTGTTGGTGATTTTGGACTCCGACGAATACTCAATGTTCACACACAATTTCCATCTCCCTACAATACGTATTATGCTATAGGTATTCCACCAGGGCCAATTTGTACACCTTCCGCTAAAAGCATTGAGGCAGTTTTACTACCTGCATCTACAAGTTATTTGTTCTTCTGTGCCAAAGAGGATTTTAGTGGTTATCACAACTTTGCTACCACATATGCTGAGCATTTAGCAAACGCTAAAAAGTATCAAAATGCCTTGAATCAAAGAGGGATTAAGTAAGCTTCTCAAAGTTGTGAAACCTTATTATCTTCGTAGCGTATTGTGACACGTCTCGAATTCTATATCTTAAAGTCTAAACCTGTTCAAACTTTAATCAATTGGTTGAAGAAAATTGTATTGCCAGGATTTGAAGGTGTTTCATTGTTTGATTCGCTCAATTTTTTTAGCAGACAAATATTCTCAAATAAATTTTACAGTAAAGCAAGTGCAATATCGTTTTCGTTTATCATGGCATTGCCGCCTTTAATGTTGTTTTTATTTACACTGATACCATATTTGCCCTTACCTGAAGATAGGATTATTAGTGTAATCAATCAAATGTTGGTATTGGTTTCGCCCAATGAACAAATGCAAAAAAGCGTTACAGATATGATTTATAATTTTATACATCATAAACAAAATGTACTCTTATCTTTTTCTGTTTTGTTGACCTTGTATTATTCATCAAATGGGATGATGGGACTTATGAATACGTTTGAAAAAAGAGACCCTGGTTTTCGTCAACGTCATTGGGTTAGACAACGCGGCGTTGCGATAGCATTGACTTTAATGTTGATTTTAGCATGCATTTTTGCACCTACCTTTTTAATATTTCAATATTGGGTTGCTTCAAGTTTGGAATTAGAATTTTTACAAAGCAATATGGTCGTTACTATAATTGGCTACTTATTGATTATAATGACTTGCTTGCTTACAGTCGCATTCACGTATAAATATGGTACTGCAACAGAATCCAAATTGAGATTGTTTAGTCCGGGAGCAATTATTGCTACTTTTTTAATTGTGGTTTTGACTCTCGTGTTTTTTTATGCAGTCAATAATTTAGTGAATTATGATAAAATTTATGGTTCAATTGGAACTTTAATTATCTTTTTAGTTTGGATTAATTTTATGGCTCAAATCTTATTAATAGGTTTTGAACTTAATGCGAGTATTATTGTCAATCGAAAACGAATACAAAATGAGCCTAAAAAGTAAAGGTTATATCTCATTGTTACTATTTGCAATTGGACTCTTGGTTTTATTGGATGCTTGTCAAACAGCCCAACGAAATCCTACCTATTCGGCAAATATTGCACCTATTATTTATAGGAGTTGTTCACCTTGTCACCGGCCAAATCAGGTAGGGCATTTCAATTTATTGACTTATAGAGATGTAGTGACAAATGCCAATAAAATCCTCTATACAGTTACCAATCGCATTATGCCGCCATGGCCAGCTGACCATCATTACACTGAGTTTGTGGGTCAGAATATCCTTTCTTCTGAGGAAATAACTTTAATTGAAAACTGGGTTAAACAAGGTACTCCCATTGGAGATAGTTTAAACATTCCTCCAATACCTACTTTCCCGTTGCGATCTTTTTTAGGCATTCCTGATTTAAGTATTCCTGTTAAACCTATTGCACTTCGTGGCAATCAAATCGATCAGTTTTTATTGATTAAAGTTCCATTTGAATTGCCTCAGGATACTTTTTTGCGTGCGGTAGAGTTTGCGCCAGGCAATACCAAAGTTGTTCATCATGTCAATGGCGATATGGTGCGATTTGATTTTGATAAAAAGAAAAATGTATATGATGGCACATTGGTCATTGATATGAAATTGGATAGCACCATTTTTTCGACCTATCAAAAAATAGGCATATTGAACGATGATGGTTCGTATCCTACAATGGTTAAATCGATTGTCAATTATTTACCTGGCGTCATTGCTCAACAATATCCCGATGGGATAGGGGGCTGGAAAGTCAATCGTAAAAATGCATTTGTGCTGGCTGATTTGCATTATGGTCCAAGTGAAGTCGACACATGGGATAGTTCCTACATCAATATTTTTTATGCTAAAACGACGCCTAAACGACCTTTGAAAGAATTTCAAATGGGTACTTTGGGTATTTCGCCAATTGTACCACCTTTAGTTATACCTCCGGGGAAAGTTAGTACTTATACCACTTCACTTTACGTGCCCAATCCGATTTCAATTGTAACGATTAATCCGCATATGCATTTGTTGGGAAAAAGTTTTAAAGCCTATGCTTTGACTCTTGAAAAGGATACGATTCGATTAATACATATTCCGAAATGGAATTTTAACTGGCAGTTTTTTTATACGTTTAAAAAAATGGTCAAAATACCTGCAGGAAGTACTATTGTTGTAGAAGGTGTATTTGACAATACAGAATCAAATCCATTAAATCCCTTTAATCCTCCCCAAACAGTTCGCGACAACAATGGTAGTATGCGAACAACAGATGAAATGTTTCAGTTTATCGTCAATTTTTTACCTTATCAAGAGGGGGATGAGAATATTTCATTGGAAGTAAATCAATAAAATATTTCGCACGAAAAAAGCCTTGCAAAGCAAGGCTTTTAAAATATCAAGTGAATTAAGAATTATTTTTTCTTAACGATTTTCTTTTTAGGTGCTTTTGCACGTGCTTTTTCTACAACAACTGGGTTAGCCAATGCATTTACCTTTTTAGCTAAAGCTGATTTCAAGTTTGACGCTTTGTTTTTGTGAATCACATTCGTCTTAGCTAATTTATCTAACATTGCAATTACAGTTGGTAATTTTTCTTGCGCAACTGCCAAATCAGTTAATGCAGAAAGGTCACGCATAGCGTTACGTGTAGTTTTACCGTGGTAACGATTACGTTCTCTTCTTTTGTTTGCCTGACGAGTATCTTTTTTGGTCGCTTTGTGATTAGCCATTGATTTATTTTTGAGGGTGCAAATATATATCTATTTTCTCAAAATGCTAAAATATTTTTTCGAAAAACTAGAATATTTGTGAATGAATTGAAAAAAAACAGGTTTAATACAGCGAAAATAGCCCTTTTAGGAATAACGCTATATTATTTCAGCAACTTATTTGGAATTATTTATCAATAAAATGCAACAACACATTTGTTTATGTTTTATTTTAGCACGATTTCAAAAATTACGCAGAGAATATACCTCGTATTCTCTTTTACTCGATAAAAAACACCGCATTATAATGAAAGACTTTTCGTTTATCACCAATTCTCACCCAGGATTCATAGAAGAATTATACAAAGGATTTGTTGAAAATCCAGAAAGTGTAGACCCCGAATTGAAGAAATTTTTTCAAGGTTTCGATTTCGCAATCGCAACAAATGGCACTACTGCTCCAACAAATGGCACTGCAACTGCACCTAAACCAGCTGAAAATGCTTCGAATGGGGCTGATAATATTAGCCTTGCAAACATGCAAAAAGAGTTTGGTGTGTACCAGCTTGTACGTGCTTACCGTAAGCGTGGCCATTTGTTGAGTATTACGAATCCTATCAAAAAAAGAAAGGATCGTCATGCACACTTGGATTTAGAACATTTTGGTCTTTCTGATGCAGATTTGGATACTGATTTTCAAGTAGGGAACTACTTCAAAATGGGTTTGACCAAATTGAGCGACATCGTTGCTTATCTCAAACGCGTTTATACTAGGCATGTTGGGATAGAGTATACTTATATCAATAATGAAGAAATTTGTCGTTGGGTAGGTATGGAATTTGAAAAAGTAATGAATGACACATTGCCTTTAGAAAAGAAAAAACGCATCCTAGAAATGTTGAATAAAGGTGTCATTTTTGAAAAATTCTTACATACTAAATTTATAGGTCAAAAGCGCTTTTCACTTGAAGGTGGTGAAAGTACTATTGCGGCATTGGATGCAATTATAACTGAAGCTGCAGAGAACAATGTTCAAGAAGTTGTAATGGGTATGGCTCATCGTGGTCGTTTGAATATCTTGGCGAATATTTTGCAAAAAACCTACGAACAAATTTTTACAGAATTTGAAGGTAACGGACCAACAGATTCGACCATGGGAAGTGGTGATGTGAAATATCATTTGGGTTTTAAAAGCGATGTGAGCACCTTGTACAACAAAAAAATCAATCTTCAACTGACTCCCAATCCATCGCATTTAGAAGCTGTAGATCCTGTGGTAGAAGGCTTTGCACGCGCCAAAGCAGATGCATTGTACAATAGCGATTTTGATAAAATATTGCCTATTTTAATCCATGGTGATGCCTCAGTTGCAGGTCAAGGTATAGTATATGAAGTGTTGCAAATGAGCGATCTACGTGGCTATTATACAGGTGGAACTATACATTTTGTTATTAATAATCAAATCGGTTTTACAACCAATTTTGACGATGCTAGAAGTACAGACTATTGTACGAGTATTGCTAGTATGGTGCAGGCTCCAGTATTTCATGTCAATGGTGACGATCCAGAAGCAGTTGTAAAAGTAGCAGAATTAGCGCTTCGTTTCCGTCAGAAATTTAATCGTGACGTATTTATCGATATGGTTTGTTACCGTAAACATGGTCACAATGAAGGCGACGATCCGAAGTTTACACAACCTGAGTTGTATGCTTTGATCGACAAACATCCAAATCCACGTGAAGTGTATTCTAAACAATTAGAAGCCACTGGCGATGTCGATGGTGCATTGGCTAAAGAAATGGAGAAAATATTTTGGAAAGATTTGCAAGATCGTTTGGATGAAGTGAAGCAAAAGCCTTTGCCTTATACACGCCAAGAACCAGAATTGGCTTGGGCAGCATTGCGTAGATCAGAAGAGCAGGATTTCTTGAAATCACCAGATACTAGTATTACAAAAGATAATCTAGATCATGTATTTCAAGCATTGATGAAAATACCTGAAGGCTTCAAACCATTGCGTAAAGTACAAAAATTACTAGACGAAAAAATAAAATTATACAACGAACAAGGCGAACTTGATTGGGCTACCGGCGAATTGCTTGCTTATGGTAGCTTGTTGCACGAAGGTAAAGATGTACGAATGAGCGGTCAAGATGTTGAGCGCGGTACTTTTTCGCACAGACATGCTGTATTGAGCGATGAAGAGACCAACAAACGCCACAACAGACTACATTCTATTTCTGAAAATCAAGGTGCATTTAGAATCTACAACTCGTTGTTGAGTGAATATGCTGTACTTGGTTTTGAATACGGCTATGCATTAGCTAATCCAAATACCTTAGTGATATGGGAAGCTCAGTTTGGTGACTTCTGTAATGGCGCACAAACTATCATCGATCAATTCTTATCTAGCGGAGAAACCAAATGGGGCAAAATGAATGGAATGGTGATGTTGTTGCCACACGGTTATGAAGGTCAAGGCCCTGAGCATTCTAGTGCACGTATGGAGCGTTTTTTGCAAATGGCGGCAGAAAACAATATGTACATTACCAATTGTACGACTTCGGCCAATTTGTTTCATGCATTGCGTAGACAATTGTACTTACCTTATCGAAAACCCATGATCAACTTTTCGCCAAAAGCGAATCTTCGATTAGCTAAAGCGTACAGTAAAATTGATGATTTTACACAAGGTGGATTCAAAGAAGTCATCGACGATACAAGCATTCAAAACACAGCTGGTGTAAAGCGTGTATTGTTATGTACAGGTAAAATTTACTACGACCTATTGGATTATAAAGTAGCCAACAATAGACAAGATGTTGCGATTGTGCGAATGGAACAAATACATCCATTGCCTATGAATCAATTGATGGCATTGGCTCAGACTAAGTACAGAAGTGCGCAATGGGTTTGGGTACAGGAAGAACCTCGCAATATGGGTGCTGCTTCATTTTTGAAAATGAATATTGACGATAATCAACTGAAACTAGGTTACTTAACCCGCACTGCTAGTGCTTCTACTGCAACTGGTTATGCCAAAAAGCATGCTGAAGAGCAAAAAGCACTGGTTGAAAATGCCTTTAAAATGTAATTGTATTCAGGATATTTTAAATAAAAAAAGACCATTCAAATGAATGATCTTTTTTATGGGCTATACTGTTTGGGTATCGTCTTTTTTCTTGTTGAATAAATCGTTCATAAAATTTTCGGTGTTTGCCAAATGATCCTTCATTGCTTCTTCACTTTTTGATTTCAGTTCATCAAAATAATCTTTGAATTTTCCCAAGCCTTCTTCCGCTTCATTTTTAACGGTTTCGGCCTTTGTTTTTAAGTCAGCCATCAATTTTTCTTTTTCTTCATCTGTCATTGAATTATATTTCATGATTGCAGCACCTGCAGCTGCGCCAAGTAAAAATGTCGCTAGATGTTTAGGGTTTACCATAATTGTTATTTTTTTTATATTACAAAGTTACGTTGAAGTTTGAACATACAAATTCATCAAAATTGTTAAAGTTGATACTCAAATGTGTTGATAAAACATAAAGTGTTTGTGCTCATAATTGTCAGCTTAACTTTCGATATGCATTACATTTGTTCAAATACTACATATTATGAAGATATTGTACGGTTTGCCAAGCGAAGGGATGGGATGGGACATGCCACTAGAAGTAAGGTGATTATTGAACATTTATTGCAAACCCATGATGTGCAAATTGTGACTAGCGATCGGGCATTTACCTTCTTGTCCAAGCATTTTCCGGGAAGAGTACACCAAATTGAAGGCTTTCATTTGGCCTATACCAATGCGGTTGTTTCAGTTGGCAAGACAATTTTAATGACCTTTAAAAATGCGCCTAAGAACTTTGTTCGAAATTTCAATCAGTATAATGATACAATAAAACAATTCAACCCAGATGTGGTTATTTCTGATTTTGAAAGCTTTACCCACTTCTACGCCAAGTTGCACCGCAAGCCGCTCATTAGTATCGATAACATGCAAATCATCCATCGCGGTCAATTGGATATTGCTATTCCTGATTCAGAAAAAGCAAATTATAAACTAGCCAAGCAATTGATAAAAGCCAAAGTCAGTGGTGCGGATCATTATGTCATTACAACCTTTTTTCAACCACCCATACGGAAACCCAATACAACCTATGTGGATGCTATTTTGCGCGACGAAATAATAGAAGCCAAAACAACATATCAAAATCATATCTTGGTTTATCAAACCTCTACTTCGCAACAAGATTTGATACAACAGCTGACACAAATACCCCAAGAGCAATTTATAGTATATGGTTTGCATAAAGATGAAGTACATGAAAATGTAGTCTTGAAAAAATTCTCTGAAGATGAATTCATTGCCAATTTTGCGAGTTGTAAAGCTGTATTGGCCAATGGTGGATTTTCACTGCTAAGCGAAGCGGTGTATTTACGTAAACCTGTCATGTCGGTTCCTATTCAGCAACAGTTTGAACAATTTGTCAATGCGTCCTATATTGAAAAGCTTGGTTATGGTAGACATTTTGATGCGTTTGCGCCAGATAACATAAAAGCTTTTTTGTACGATTTGGAACACTTCAAACTTCAATTAGGTAAGGTGAAACAAAAGGGCAATACACATACATTTGATGTCATCGATGGATTGCTAAAAGAGATATAGATTGAATAACATAGTTTAATAAAACAGCAAATTGAGGAGCCAAGCTGAATCTGTCTTGTCCTAAAATAGGTTTACACTAAAAAGTGTAAAAATATGGAAAACAAGGAGAAAATTATTTATAGTAAGAAGCGCTACAGCGAGGATTTGAAAAAATTAATATGCAAA
>JBILCF010000022.1:0-21276 GCA_044353325.1 Chitinophagaceae bacterium
GAAGAAATTCGGACTTTTTTATTTTTATGTCACACTTAGTTTACATACTATACTCTGCTACTTTAGAAAAATACTACATTGGATTTACATCAGACGAGATGTCTGAACGACTTCGAAAGCACAATACAAATCATAAAGGATTTACAGGTGGAATAGGAGATTGGGCAGTTGTATACACTGAATCTTTTAATACGGCAATTGATGCTAGAAAAAGAGAACTACAAATTAAAAAGTGGAAAAGTAGAATCATGATAGAAAGATTAATTTCCAGACAAAGCTCGGCTGGTTCAGGACATCCCGATTTATAATCGGGAGGGTCCGCGGTTCGAACCTGTCCCGACTATTCGTCGGGATTTCATCGTGCTCCCACAAAAAGTCCGAAGAAATTCGGGCTTTTTTATATTTAATAAAAAGGAAGTTTACAAAATTTAGGTGCTTAAATTGATAGTTTTTATAAGAAAATTATTCACCTTTCTTCCAAAACATGATATAAATCATCCTGTTTTAAGTTGTTATTGGGCTCAATTTTAATCCTTGCTATACTTGAACAAAATATCTTTGTGAGCTCAAATAAAAATTTATTTTATCAATGAATATTGCATCTCCACATACATTTCATATTCCTGTCATGGGACTTGGTTTTACAGTTGATACTCCTATTAAAGTTGCAAAGTATGGGATTTCTTCTGTTGTTTCAGTTATTGAAGATCAGCTTTTAGAGCGTATGCGTGAGGTTATTTGCGATAAAGAAAAGTTGGAGTTTATACCTATTTCAATTCATGAAGAAGATTCAAAAGCTAAGCGAATTACCGCATACCTGAATACAATGCATGATGTAGTTCATATGCAAATAGAACGTATCAAAAAGGAGGATTTTGCAATTGATCACGATATTAATTATTATTTCCAACTATTGGCAGATGATTCAGAATTGAAAAAAATGTATGATTCATTGGAACAATGTAATGTAGTTGAGCGAAAGGAAATGGAAGATGCATTACGAAATTTTATAGTTCCTGGTTCTATTGATGTCAATATTATGACTAAAGTTGACAAAACCAATTTTGACAAAAATGGTAATGAACTACCACCGGAATATTCTGATGCCTTGACATGTTTGAGGGGGTATGCTAACAGTAAATTGGAATCTTCTATTATATTTTCTGCAGGATTAAATCCTCGATTGTATTCGTATTGCGAAAAATTTGATGACTTTTTTCCAGATGTGAATGGAGTGATTAAAAAAGAAGTTATTTTAAAAGTCAGCGATTATCGTTCAGCTTTGATTCAAGGTAAATTTTTAGCTAAAAAAGGAATTTGGGTTTCAGAGTTTCGTATTGAATCAGGTATTAATTGTGGTGGTCATGCTTTTATTGCCAATGGAATTTTGCTGGGTCCAATATTGGAAGATTTTAAATCAAAAAGACAAGAGTTATATAATGAGTTATTTGCAGAATGCAATAAAGCCTTGCTTGCATCTGGACGAATGTCATTTCAATTGAATCCAATTCAACGCATTACAGCACAAGGTGGTTTGGGGACTTCAGAAGAAAGTGAATTGTTACTGAAACATTATGATATTGATTCTACAGGTTGGGGAAGCCCATTTTTGTTGGTTCCAGAAGTGACTAATGTTGATCAAGATACATTACATAAATTGGTGAATGCCAAACAAGATGATTATTATTTGAGCGACGCTTCACCACTTGGTGTATTATTTAATAATTTACGTGATAGTAGCTCAGAGTTGCAACGTAAAGAAAGAATAGCTAAAAACCGACCTGGCAGTCCTTGTTATAAAAAGTATTTAGCTTTCAACAAAGAATATACAGAAATGCCTATTTGTACTGCATCAAGACAATATCAAAAATTGAAAATAGATGATCTGAAAGCAACGATTCATGATCAAGTGATACTCGATGAAGAAATAGCTAAACTTGAAGAAAAAGATTGTTTGTGTGAAGGTCTAGGTGTAGCAGCCTTACTCAAAAATGATGCTCAAGTGGCGCACAATTTAACAGCTGTTACGATTTGTCCTGGTCCTAACTTAGCCTATTTTTCAGGTGTGTTTTCGCTCAAGCAAATGGCAGATCATATTTATGGCAGACTCAACTTACTTAATAATATACCAAGGCCCAATTTCTTCGTCAATGAATTAGAATTGTATGTCAAATACATTCAATCTGAATTTGAAAAAAGTATGTTTGAATTGACAACCAAGAAAGAAAATTATTTTAAAACCTTTAGACAAAATTTAGAAGAAGGCATTGCTTATTACGAAAATTTATTTTCTGAAATTAAACATGCTAATAAAGATGTTCAAGCACTAAGTATGAAACGATTGAACGAAATAAAATCTGCTCTTCCCTCTATTTTACCTTCGCGAGAGTCTATTGCAGTTTAAGTTTTTATTTACTTTTTCTTTTTAATTGAAATAGTATTAGTCTAATTTCATTCGTCTTGTTTTCACGACTGTACTTACACCTTTTGTTTCAGTCCATGTAGCTGCAATCAAGTTGTCAACAATAGAGATATTGATGTAATCGCCAAAAAATAAATTGCGCCCTGGAATAGCAAATGAATAAGTATTGAGTCTAATGGTGGTAAATTGCTTTTCATTTTGCTTTTTATAACTGAGCAACACATTGATAAAATTGTTTTTAATTTTGTAGTAAATAACTCCATAAGTACCTGAGCTCTTATCTAAAAAGCCATGTGGCATCATGTAATGTGTGCTGTCTTCTTGTTGCAAAGCCAACGGGTCGCTCCAGGTTTGTCCTTTATCATTGCTTTCGATGACAAATACTCTATTATAATGATTTTGTTCATAAGCTACGCAAGCAACTAGTTTACCTTCTTTATTTGAATTGATAAATGGTAAGCCATTGGTTCGACTAAAGTTTGGGATATCCAATTCCCATCCTTCTGGAATGGCCAATATAGACTTGTCTTTGCCCCAAGTTATACCGCCGTCTAAACTTTTGTCTAAAAATAATTGTTGATGTCCTGCCCACAAGGCATAGATTTCGCCATTTGGACCTGTACATGTTGTTGCTCCTTCTAGTGTGCTATCGCTGTCTTGACAATCCCCACTTGCATCGCTTATGATGATGGGCGCAGAGAATGATTCGCATCGATCAGTGCTTTTAGAAAAAAGTATTCGTGTTGAATCTTTAGGGTTTTTACTTTCATATTGATCAAACTGCGTCCATGTGACATATAAATTGCCATACCAAGGTGAATTTTTATTCCCTTCAAAACTAATCCATGCTTTGTCTTGCATTTTTCCATTTTTTCCAATTCCAATTCCGTCGTTCCAAGTCTTGCCATGGTTGCTTGTTTTTTGAACTACAATTTTGTCAAAGCTTTCAGGCCATTCCTTTGATTTGTCTTGTGATAAATGCACGTAATAGCAATTATTTAAATCATCAAAAAGTAAAACAGGATCGCCATAGACACCATGAATGCTTTCTGCGCGTTGATGTTTAAACTTTTTCCCGCCGTTTTTACTTCTAAAAACATGTTTTGTGTTGGTTGCTATAATTTGATGTTTTGTGTTGTTTGGATTTAGAGCTATTGCAGGTTCATTGCACATCATGAGTTGGTTGCCTAGTTCGCGTTCTTTGTAATATGTAACTTGGGCAATGCTTATTGCACAATTGAATATGAATAATGTTGCAATAAAGATTGTTCTCATATTAGTTTGCCGTTTTTAATCGATCTAAAAATTGATTTGGGATAGCAACAATTTTTCGCGAAGCATAATCAAAACAAAGCATGCCTGTTTTGACAAATGCAATATTGAACTGTTGTTCATCTCTTACTGTTGTGAGTTTGTAATACAAATCAAAAGATTTTGATGTAATGTCGCCCACGCAAATTTCAATACAAATTTTATCGCCATGAAAAGCTTCGCCTTTGTATTGGATGGCACTATCAGCCATGATGAGACCAATGCCTTCAATATTCATTTCCGTGTAATTCCATTGTTTTAAAAAATCTATTCTTGCTTCGTGCACAATTGAAAGGATACTGTCGTTGCCCACATGACCGCCATAATTGATGTCACTGATTCGCACAGGTATGATGGTCTTAAATAAAAAAGGTTGTGGGAAATCGATACGTATTCGCATTAAGGTTGTACGTTTTAAGGATTAGATATTAAAAAAGCAGCAAATGCATCGAATGCTTTTCTGCGGTGGCTAAATTCATTTTTTTGGCTTGCGCTCAAATCTGCAAAACTTAATTCAGAGCCATCTGGAATAAAAATCGGATCGTAACCAAATCCTTGTGTTCCCGATTGTGTTAATGCTATTTTGCCTTGGCAAATGCCACTAAACTGTTTGACTTCGCCATTAAGAATTAAAGTAACAACTGTTTTGAAATAGGCTTTTCTATTTGTTTCGTCGCCAAGTTGAGTCATTACTTTAGCCATATTTCGGTCAGCATTGCCATCTTCGCCTGCATATCGGGCTGAATACACACCTGGTTCATTGTTTATTGCTTCTATAAATAAACCTGTGTCTTCAGCAAAGGTATTATATCCTTTTTGGTCAAAAACTGTTTTTGCTTTGATTGTCGAATTCTCTTCTAACGTGTCGAAGGGTTCAGGTATTTCATCCAGAAAATCAATGTCTTTTAAGGTTAAAAATGTAAATCGGTCACCTAAGATTTGGCTGACTTCGCTCAGCTTATGTGCATTGTTGGTACAGAAAACGAGTTTTGACATAATTTAAAGTTGAAATAATATTTTTAGTCCATTTTTCCAAAGGGAAGCCTTTAATTGTTCGTTGTTTACAATGACAGACAAAGGGTCGCTGACAACAAATTTAATAGAATTATAACGAAATGGTTTGTATGGTTCTTTGTGTAATTGTAATATCTCTGAGCGCAATTGCACACCAAAAAGTATACAGAATGCAGGGTTGAAATGTTGAATCGCTTTTAATGCGTCCATTTCAGTTTTTAAAGCAACAAAATAATAATCATTAGATGTCAGCTTGCAACCTGCCATCATTTTTTGCAATAGTTGGTCTGTAGTTGTATTAAAGTCGTTTTCAAGAAATAAAACAAGTACTTTTTGTGCAAAATTGCCGCTTACTATTTTAAATTCATCTATATTATTAGGCGAAATGTATAAGGTTTCACTATATATGGATAAAATATCTTCGTTGTTATGGCTTGGCATATAGCTTATATGGATTTTTTTTTGTTTTTTTGCAAAGTAACGAAGTTGTTACTAAAAAAGACGTCATGGGTATAAATACATTAAAAATAGCTGAGAGTAGAATCAAAGAGTTGGATTCGACGAATATTCAATTTGGGAAAACCTATTCGGATCATATGCTTATATCAGATTACAAGGATGGAAAATGGGGTGAACCTCAAATTCTACCTTATGGCGATATCAGTATGAGTCCTGCTACAACCTTTATACACTATGGTCAATCTATTTTTGAAGGGGTAAAAGCGTATCGCAATAAAGATAATAATGTAAAAATATTTAGACCTTATGATAATTGGAATCGATTTAATATTTCGGCGGATCGTATGGGAATGCCCGATGTACCTGAATCTATCTTCGTCGAAGGCATGCGCCAATTGATTGAATTAGATCAAAACTGGGTACCCAATGCAGAAGGCTCATCTTTGTATATTCGCCCATTTATGTTTGCAACTGATGCATTTATTGGTGTGAAGCCAGCCGAAGAGTTTCGTTTTATGATTATAACATCACCAGCAGGTGCTTATTACAATAAACCTACTCGTATATATATGCAAAATAAATATGTACGTGCGTTCAAAGGTGGTGTTGGTTTTGCAAAAGCAGCTGGAAACTACGCCGCATGTATGAAACCAATGATGGAAATCCGTAAGGAAGGCTATGATCAAATACTTTGGACAGATGGTATTGAACATAAGTATGTTCAAGAAATTGGTACTATGAATGTCTTTTTTGTAATAGGTAATACAATCATAACACCAGAATTGAGCGAAAGCATTCTAGCTGGTATAACCCGCGATAGTGCATTGAAATTATTGGCTGAAAAAGGCTATGAAATACAAGAACGTCCACTTTCAATCGATGAAATTAAGGCCGCCTATGCAAATGGACAGCTTAGAGAAGCTTTTGGCGCAGGAACAGCCGCTGTAATAGCTCCTATTGCTGAATTGTATTATGAAGGTGATACGATTAGTTTGCCTCCTGTAGATGAATGGGAAGTAGCGAATTGGCTTAAAAATGAACTTGCTGACATACGTTATGGCCGATTGGAAGATAAGCACAATTGGATGTTTAGTGTTTGTTAGGGAAAGACGCTAACAAAAGCGTTAGATATTTCGTATAAGAATAGAGATAATATATTAAAGTAAAGATTGATTTGCGGATGATAAAAATTGGTATTATAGGCGAAGGTGCTGACTTAGATACATATATTGAACATTTAATATCTATAGAGGCTTATCAATTGGTTGGTTTTTATAGTGTGGATACTAAAAAATCAAATCATTTTGCTAAAAAATACATCTCTACTGCATTTTATTCTGCAAAGGAAATTAGTTCTGTAGCAGATTGTTTCATGGTGTTTTCTGATGATGTGAATTATGTAGAATTATCTAAGCAACTGTTACGTCAGGGCAAACATTTGTTTTGCGACAAAGCGCTTACATCTTCTCTTGAAGATTATACAGAATTGATGAACATTGCAAAGGAAGCAAACGCTAAATATGTAGTTGGATTGGTTGATCGTTTTAACCCAGCCTTTCAGTATATCAAATCAAATGCAGAAAATCCTTTATTCATAGAAACATCACGTTTAATACATTACAAATCCAATGAACAAAGCTCAAGCGTACTTGTTGATTTAATGTTTCATGATATAGATCTAATTTTAGCTTTGGCTAAAAGTGAAATTAAACGCATTTTGGCAACAGGGGTAAAAGTGCTTAGCGATTCAGCAGACATTGCCAATGCGCGTTTGGAATTTTCGAACGGATGTGTTGCAAACTTGACTGTCAGTCGGGTAGCCATGATTCAAAAACATACCCTTAAGTTATACCAACGTGCGTCATATTTTGATGTCGATTTAATGGAGCAACAATGTGATAAGTTGTATTTTAAACAGCATGATACTGATTCTTCTTCCCGTGAAATTATTGCGGCAATCGCTATGGGAGAATCCGGGGTTATTGCCATGGAAAAAATTGCGATTCAAGCACAACTTCCCATTCGTCAGTCGCTTGAACATTTTAATTCATGTATTTTAGGTCAATGTGAATCCATACTATCTGCCCATGAAGGTTATTTGGCTTTAGATGCTTCGCTTAAGGTTTTAAAAAAAGTAAATACTTTTGGCGATGAATAATAAACAGAATAAAAAATCGTTATAACCTATAAAACATGAAAAAAGTATTCCATTTTTTTGCAAGTATCTTTATTGTATCAGCATTAGGTTGTAATGCAATAAATCCTGCAGAAAAAGTTCCAACATATATTCAAATTGACAGTGTTCAAGTATTGAACATGGTTCCGGCAAAACATGGTTCGGTTTCTCATAAAATTACAGATGTTTGGGTGTATTACAACTTACAGCTGTTAGGTGCATTTGAGTTGCCTGCTAAAGTTCCGGTGCTAGCAGAAGGTAAAGGTCAATTACAAGTCGTTGCTGGTATTTGGGATAATGGGTTAAGTGGAACTCGCGCTAAATATCCGTTTTACAATGTCGATACATTTAATTTTACTGCGAGTCCAACTTCTACATTGTCTTATACACCAAAGTTTATTTATAGAACAACAGATACTCCTCTAATTAAATATTATTTAGAAGATTTTGAGCAGGGAAATATTTTTGTAAGCAATTTTGGCGATACTACTTTAATCAAAACAAACGAATCTAGCGAAGTTTTAGAAGGCGATTGGTCTGGTAAAATTACAATGACTACCGATAAGCCTGCAGGTGAGTGTATCACTGCACAAGAATATTTATTGTCACCCAATAAGCAATGTTACATGGAGTTTAATTATAAAAGTGAAGCGCCGTTTGATGTTCGTATGCAAGTTTATCATGTAGGTACTACAATTACTTCTGATGTTATTAGTTTCAAATCAAGAGAAGAATGGACTAAAGTATATGTCAATTTAGGCGGATTTGCATCGTCATTTCAATATGGAAAATTTAAATTTATTTTTAAATCCTATTTGCCATCCGACAAAACAACTGCCAAGCTGATCGTTGATAATTTTAAAATTATTTATTTTAATTAGTGAGAAAAGAAGTAAAAGCAGGACTGTTTTTTTATGCGCTATCTGATTTTATTACAGCTTCAGTAGGGTGGGTCTTGTTTTTGTTTTATAGAAAAAATAATATTCAACTCGTCGATTTTAATTCATTTGTTGATCAATTTTCTCAAAAAGATTTAACGCTTTCGGTGATTATAATCCCTTCAATGTGGTTGGTGTTTCATTTATTTTCTGGCGCATATTTTAATCCATATCGAAAGTCACGCTTCATAGAAATTTATAGGACTTTAATTATTTCTTTGTTGGGTGCTATTGTAATTTATTTTACATTTATACAAAACGATGCCGCACAAGATTTAGGTTATTACTACAAATCGTTTTTCTTGTATTTGTGTATACAATTTGTTGTGACTTCCATTGGTCGTATCATTGTATTGTATCAAATCAAAAAGAAGATTTACAAAAGTCAATTTGGTTATAATACTTTAATCATAGGTGGGAATCAACACGCTATAACTATCTATAAAGATATTGTAAACAATGAAGTGAAATTAGGTTACGAATTTAAAGGATTTGTGTATGCTGATGATACAGGCAACAATGGTATGAGTGATTACTTGCCAAAGCTTGGTAGCATCAATGAGCTTAAACGCATTATCGATAAACATCATATTGAGGAGGTTATTATAGCAATTGACACTTCAGAACATAATAGATTACAATATATTTTAGCACAATTATCTCATCGACAAGTAATTATTAAAATTACACCAGATTTGTACGATATCATTTCTGGATCGGTCAAAACGAGCAATGTATTCGGTGCTGTATTGATAGAAATTTATCCTGAATTAATGCCTGATTGGCAACGTGTTATTAAGCGTGCATTGGATATTTTTATCTCAACTTCGGTGTTGGTTCTGATTAGTCCACTTTATTTGTTTGCAGCAATTAAAGTCAAATTATCCTCTCCTGGACCTATATTTTACAAGCAAGAAAGAATTGGGCTTTATGGTAAACCATTTTGGATATTTAAATTTAGGTCGATGATGATGAATGCCGAAGAAAAGGGGCCTGCATTGTCGAGCGAAAACGACCCAAGGATTACACCATGGGGAAGAATAATGCGAAAATGGCGTATAGACGAATTGCCTCAGTTTTACAATATTATTATCGGTGATATGTCTTTGGTAGGACCACGTCCTGAACGGAAGTATTATATTGATATCATTTCACAAACAAATCCTCATTACAAGTATTTACACAAAGTAAAACCAGGGCTTTCTTCTTGGGGTATGGTTAAATTTGGCTATGCCGAAAATACAGCCGAAATGATTGAACGCATGCGTTACGATTTGCTTTATATCAAAAACTGTTCACTTGTTTTAGATTTCAAAATCATGGTTTACACGATTTTAGTTATCTTGCAGGGCAGAGGCAAATAATCAATATGCGTAAAATTTTATTCTTAGTTTTAGGGTCTATTTCTGTGTCGTCTTTTGGACAAAAAAACTATTTTCAACAAGGTGTTTCTTATTCCATCGATGTAACGCTAAACGATCAAAGTCATATCTTACGTGGGTATGAACGTTTAACT
Source organism: Chitinophagaceae bacterium (assembly GCA_044353325.1). Taxonomy (GTDB): domain Bacteria; phylum Bacteroidota; class Bacteroidia; order Chitinophagales; family Chitinophagaceae; genus OLB11. The sequence continues at coordinate 9,837 of JBILCF010000022.1, forward strand.
TATACCAATAATTCAACAGATACATTGAAGTATCTTTTTTTTCATTTATGGCCTAATGCTTACAAAAATGATAAAACAGCATTCACTGCACACCAAGTTGAAAACAAAGAAATAGATTTTTATTTCAGTGATGAAAACGATCGTGGTTTCATCGATAGTATAGATTTTAAGGTAGATGGAGACCCTGTCAATGTAAGTGAATACAATAATCATCAAGATATTGTGATGATTGAATTAAACAAACCATTGCTACCTTCACAACAAATCGATATCACTACTCCTTTTCGACTTGTAATTCCTGAAGTGTTTTCGAGATTGGGGCATGATGGTCAACAATATCAAATTTCGCAATGGTATCCTAAGCCAGCAGTGTATGATTTGAAAGGATGGCATCCTATGCCATACTTAGATCAAGGAGAATTTTACAGCGAAATAGGATCCTACGAAGTTAGAATTTCTTTGCCCAAAAATTATGTCGTGGCGGCAACGGGGGATTTGCAAGAGAAAGAGGAGTTAGATTTTATGCAGACTAAACTAGTTTCGTCGGAGCAAAATTCTTCAACCAAAATAAATACTGATAATGAGTCCAATTCCACATATAAGACTTTGACATTCAAACAACAACATGTACATGATTTTGCATGGTTTGCATCTAAGGATTATCTAATAGAAAAAACGGAAGTAGAACTTGCTTCTGGTCGAAAAGTGATGTGTTACAGCTTTTTTAAGCCTCAAAATGAAATGATTTATAAAGGTAGTAGCCAAGTAACAGCCAAAACAATACGCTATTTTTCAGATCATGTTGGTGAATATCCTTATAATCAAGTGAGTGTAGTGGATGGTAAATTGTTGGCAGGTGGAGGTATGGAATATCCAAACGTCACTGTGATTGGTCGTATTGATAACAAATCAATGTTACAGACTGTCATCATTCACGAAGTTGGACATAACTGGTTTTATGGTTTGTTGGCTAGCAATGAGCGTGATCATCCTTGGATGGATGAAGGAATCAATTCGTTTTATGAAGGTCAATTGGATCGCATGCTAACGCGCGAACTTTATCCTGATGGTATGCAATCAAACAATTTAGGAGATCGCATCGAAGATAAATTAAACGGACCATTTATTTATCAGTTTTTTGCATCACAACGTATTGACCAGTCTATAGATATTAAAGCCAATGAATTCACAAAAATGAATTATGGCGGTATCGTGTATAAGAAATCTCAAATGATGCTTGATTATTTGCAGGCCTATCTTGGTCAAGAAGTCTTTGAACGTGCCATGAAACGGTATTATAACGAATGGCATTTTAAACATCCATATCCGGAAGATTTTAGAAAAATAATTGAACAAGAAGGTGGGAGAGATTTATCTTGGTTTTTTGAAGAGGGACTAAACACAACCAAGAAAATTGATTTTAAACTAGTGCGAATTCAAAAGTCTGCTACAAACAAAACCTTGGTTTATGTCAAAAGCGCAACAGATTTTAAAGGACCTGTACCTGTGACTGCAAGTGTAGGTGATAGTGTGTATGCAATTCAATGGGTAGAATATCCATATGATAAACCAGTTAGCTTTGAAACAGGTTTGAAAAAATATGTATATAGCATAGATGCTAAACGTCAATTGCCAGAAATTAATGTAATTAACAATGCAAAATCAGGGATAGGTCTCAAACTTAAACTTGGTGTTGGATTAGGTTTGAGAGAGAAAAACGAATTGTTTTTACTACCATCTATAGGATTTAATTTTTATGACAAAGCTATGCTTGGTCTTGTCTTGCATAATCTGCGTTGGCCCAATTCTAAGTTTCAATTTGCACTAGCACCAATGTTTTCAATAGGAACAAAATCATTGGTAGGTTCGGGTATTTTAGGGTTTACATTTTATCCAAAAGGTTCAATACACAAAGTGACACTTGCACTAAAAGGTCGTTCTTATCATCATCAAGAAAGTAATTTAAATATTTCTGATCCTTTGTTTCTAAGACATATCAGAGTTTCACCTTCAGTAACATTTGACTTTAAACCTAACGTTGCACGTTCGCCTATTGCTGATCAAATCGTTTTGGAATATTTCGGGATACTCAATCAGCAATTTAATTATACAAGAGATCCAATCGATAGTTTATTTCGTCCTTCAATAGATGGATACGCAGCAAGCCATCTTGGTCGCATTTCTTTCATTCATAAAAACAATCGAACATTTCATCCTTATAGTTATCGATTCGTAATTGATGGAAATCATAATTTTCTTAAATTGGGCTTGACGGGTAATTTGCGTATCGATTATCATCTCAAGGATAAATCATTTTATGCTCGTGGGTTTGCAGGTAAGTTTTTTAATTTTAATAATGCTGAAAATCTATTCGCATTACGTCAGCAGTATTTTGCTTCGACGTATACTGCTACTAATGATATGATGTATAACGATGTGTTTGTAGCGCGTAATGAACAAACAGGTACATTGTCTCAGCAAATTTCAATGCGGGAAGGCGGGTTTAAAATACGAACCAATCAATACGCTAATCCTATAGGTATCAGCAATAATTGGATGACTGCAATCAATTTGCGTAGCGATTTGCCGGTTAAATTTCCAATAAAAATTCAAGCATTTATAGATGCCGGCACATTTGCAGATGCGGGTAAGTTAAATCCAAGTGGTAACAAGTTGTTGTTTGATGGAGGATTGGAGTTTCATTTTATCAACGATATGCTTATTGTGTATGCGCCATTGTTCATGAGCAAGGATTTTAAAGATTACACCAAAACTGTTTATGCTAAAAATCGATTACTCAACACAATGACATTTTCATTGAATATCGCGCAACTCAATTTTTTAAATACCAATAATGCAACAAAACTTATTGGGTTTTAATTGCTGCAGCAGGTTTTTTCTTTTGTTCTGCATATTCCATTGAAGCTTTAATGAATCCAACAAACAATGGATGAGGGTTTTCTACCGTAGATTTTAATTCTGGATGAAATTGCGCACCGATGTAAAATGGATGATTTTCGATTTCTACCACTTCAACTAAGCCAGTTTTTGGATTTTTACCTACAGCTTTCATGCCTGCTTGTTCAAACGTGTCTAGGTATGAATTATTGAATTCCCAACGGTGACGATGTCGTTCAGAAATATAAGATTTGCCATATACTTCGTACGATTTTGAGTTGACATCCAATTCGCAATCAAAAGCGCCTAAACGCATGGTACCACCCATTTGGATGATATTTTTTTGATCTTCCATGATGTCAATTACTGGGTAAGCTGTATGCTTGTCCATTTCTGTGGAGTTAGCAGTTTCAAAACCCAATACATTTCGAGCAAACTCTATGACACTACATTGCATGCCTAAACAGATACCAAAAAATGGAATTTTCTTTTCACGTGCATATTGAATGGCTAATATTTTGCCTTCAATACCACGGTTGCCAAAACCTGGTGCTACTAAAATGCCATCAAGCCCACTGAGTGATGATTTGATATTGGAGGCATCTAAGTATTCTGAGTGGATGTTTTTGACTTCTACCTTGCATTCATTCATTGCACCTGCATGTATGAAGGCTTCTAATATTGATTTGTAAGCATCTTGAAGTTCAACATACTTGCCAACTAATCCTATTTTAACTGTTGATTTTGGATTTTTTAATTTAGTTAAAAACCCTTTCCAGTTTTTTAAATCTGGCTCATTACGGAGGGGTAATTTTAATTTTTCTAAACAAATAGCATCCAAATTTTCTCGCATCATATTCAATGGAACGTCGTAGATGGTTTCTGCATCTGCAGCTTCAATTACGGCATCGATGGTTACATTGCAAAACAAGGCTATTTTACGTTTAATATCTGCATTAAGCGGCTCTTCTGTGCGGCAAACGATGATATCAGGTGATAAGCCATTTTCATTCATCAATTTGACAGAATGTTGAGTAGGTTTCGTTTTTAACTCTTTGGCAGCTTTTAAATAAGGAACTAATGTTAAATGCAATACGATACAATTTTCATTGCCCATTTCCCATTCCAATTGACGGATGGCCTCGATGTATGGTAAGCTTTCAATATCGCCAACAGTGCCACCAATTTCGGTAATAACGATGTCATATTCATGATTGGTTGCAAGTAATGTTATGCGTCGTTTGATTTCGTCAGTGATATGTGGGATAACCTGTACGGTTTTGCCCAAATAGGCGCCTTCGCGTTCTTTGTTGATGACGTATTGGTATATTCTTCCAGTAGTTACATTGTTTGCCTGTGATGTAGGTGTACTTAAAAAGCGCTCATAATGTCCTAAATCTAGATCAGTTTCAGCCCCATCGTCGGTTACATAGCATTCGCCATGTTCATAAGGGTTGAGTGTACCTGGATCAACATTGATATAAGGGTCTAATTTTTGAATCGTTACTTTAAAGCCTCTTGCTTGCAATAGTTTTGCCAACGAAGCCGCTATAATTCCTTTGCCCAATGAAGATGTAACACCGCCGGTTACGAAGATATATTTTGCCATAGTCTCTATTTTTAGGATTGACCTGAGCTAAAAAACAACTCTGATAATTGCAAATCGTTCGGAGGTCGGGCAAAGGTAGGTTATAATTTTAGTGCATCAAATAAGAAAAGCGACTTCGTGGATATTTTGTGTGTTTTGTTATAAAATCAAGAATGCATATGCAATTGTCAAATATGTTGATGTATTCTAAAGATTAAATTTTAATGTTTTATTTTTATATAAATCGATTTTAAATTGATTGTTGATTGTGAAATTCAGAGGTGAATTACACTTTTATTCTGTTAGATTCCGTTTTTTTTGTAAAAATTACCTAAAATAGGGTAAACAAGTTTTAAATTTTTGTTTTTCTCATTACATTGGAGAATATTTGTAGGTTGAAAAATGAAGTTGTCGATTGAAAAATCACATTTTGCATTTCTATCTACTACAATTTATTTTAAAAATATGAAACTAAAAGCTCCAGTAAGCGTAAAATGGTTAGCTGAATTTGTTGGTGCCCGATTAGTCGGTGACGAAGCAATTCAAGCAGATGGAATTAATGAGGTGCATAAAATTACGCCAGGTGATATATCTTTTGTAGATATCGAAAAGTACTATAATAGAACCTTACAAAGTGAAGCTTTAGTCATTTTGATTAATAAAGAGGTTGAGTGTCCTAAAGGTAAGGCTCTATTAATAACAAAAGATCCAGCAGGAGCTTATGTAAAATTAGTCAAACATTTTCGTCCATTCGAACCTGCTACTAAAATGATCAGTGACACAGCTGAAATCGGCGAGGGTACGGTTATCATGCCTAATGTGTTTATTGGACATCATTGCAAAATTGGAAAAGATTGCATTATTCATCCTGGTGTAGTGATATATGATCATACTTATATTGGTGATCGAGTTAATATTCAAAGTAATACAGTTATAGGTGGCGATGCATTTTATTTCAATAAACGCGATAATGAAGAATTGCGCTACATGAAATTGGAAAGTTGTGGTCGTACATTTATACATGATGATGTAGAGATTGGTGCCTGTTGTACTATAGATAAAGGAGTTAGTGGTGATACAATCATTGGGCAAGGGACTAAGTTTGATAATTTTATTCATATTGGACATGGTACAATCATTGGTAAAAACTGCTTATTCGCAGCCCAAGTCGGTGTAGCAGGTAAAGTCACGATTGGCGATAATGTGTTGTTATATGGTCAAGTAGGTGTGTCAAAAGATTTGGTTATTGAAAGTAATACTGTCGTACTCGCAAAAAGTGGCGTAGGCAAATCATTGCCTGGCGGAAATGTATGGTTTGGTATTCCTGTACAGGATGCTAAAGATAAAATGGAAGAATTGGTTTGGGTCAAACGTATTCCTGAATTGTGGGATAAAATGAAAAGCGATTTTTAAAAATGAAATAATTATAAAAATTAAAAAAGGTGCATTTTTCGAAAATGCACCTTTTTTTGTGGTTAGATGGATACTTAGTTTTTAAGTATGGCAACCAACGCTTCGTTATATGTTTTTTTCCAAGTTTGTATTGAACCCCAATTTTCTTCATCTATAATGATATCGTTCGACGTTACAATACCCAATTTTTCAAATGAAGCACCAGCCACTGCAGATTCGAAGTTTGAAACATGTTCAGGTTTAACAGTTACTAAAATTCTGCTTTGTGCTTCACCAAACAAAAACGCATCTTTACGGATTGCTTGATTTGATGTGATGTTAAATCCAAGATTTTGGTGAAGGCCACATTCCATCAAGGCTGTAAACAAACCACCTTCAGCAAGATCATGAGCAGATACGATTTGTTTTGACTCAATTAATTTCAGTAGATGTTGTTGCACTGCAAATTCTTCATCTAGATCAAATGCTGGAGCTGGAGACAATTCTACACCAATTATTTTGTGCAAGTATTCGCTACTGCCTATATCATTTTTACTTTTTCCAACTAAATAAATTACATCTCCTTCTTGTTTGAAATTCATCGTCATGCGGGCGTTGATATCCTCAATTATACCAACCATACCGATAGTAGGCGTTGGATAAACAGCTCCATCTGGTGATTGGTTGTAAAAACTTACATTACCTCCAGTAACAGGTGTATCGAATTTAAGACAAGCTGCGCTCATCCCTTTTAAAGCATATACAAACTGGTAGTACACTTCAGGGTTATAAGGATTACCAAAGTTCAAACAATTGGTTATGGCAGCAGGAACAGCTCCACTACAAATAATATTTCGAGCAGCTTCAGATACCGCAATCATACCACCTACATAAGGATCAGCATGTACATAGCGACTATTGCAATCGACTGTCATAGCAATACCTTTGGATGTTTCTTTGACCCAAACTACAGCCGAATCGGCAGGAGAATTGGTAGTAGAGTTGGCTGTGCCAACCATGCTGTCATATTGGTTGTAAATCCATTGTTTGTTGGCAATATTAGGCAAAGAGATAATTTTTTCAGCTATTGATTTTAAGTCACTAGGTATTGCAATAGAGTCCAATTGGAAAGCATCACGTTGAGCAAAATAGCTTGGTTCTGTATATTCTCGCTCATATACGGGGGCACCGCCACCCAATACCATGCTTTCAGCAGGTAAGTCCGCAACAAGTTCTTCGCCCATGTAAAATTTAAGGGCTTTGTCGGTGGTTACTTCTCCTATTTGCGCACAATGGATATCCCATTTATCAAATATATCTGTTACTGTTTTTTCATGTCCTTTTTTGACTACGACAAGCATACGCTCTTGGCTTTCACTGAGCAACATTTCCCATGCTTTCATGTTTTTTTGACGTGTGGGTACTTTGTCCAAATGGATAATCATACCATGTTCGCCTTTGGCACTCATTTCGGATGTGCTACAAGTAATACCTGCTGCACCCATATCTTGCATGCCAATTACGGCATCGGTTTCCACCAATTCCATACAGGCTTCTAATAGTTTTTTCTCCTGAAATGGATCACCTACTTGAACAGCAGGTAAATCTTTTGCACTATCTTCATTGATGTCGGCACTGGCAAAACTTGCCCCGCCAATACCGTCTTTCCCAGTATCACTACCAACTATAAATACTGGATTTCCTTCGCCGTATGATGTTGCAGATATGGTTTTGCCTGTTTTCATGACGCCAACACTCATTGCATTGACTAATGGGTTTGTGCTGTAGCAATCTTCAAAATAGGTTTCGCCGCCTACGGTTGGAACACCGAAGCAATTGCCATAATGGCCAATGCCTTTAACTACACCTTTCAATAAATGTTTGGTTTTATCATCGTTTAAATTGCCAAAGCGTAGCGAATTTAAAGTTGCTATTGGTCGTGCGCCCATAGTGAAAATATCGCGATGAATACCACCTACACCAGTGGCTGCGCCCTGAAAAGGTTCAATAGCAGATGGGTGATTGTGAGATTCGATTTTAAAACTACAAGCCCAACCATTGCCAATATCGATTAAGCCAGCATTTTCTTCGCCTGCTTTTGCCAATACCTTAGAACCATCTTTAGGTAATGTTTTTAACCATTTGATTGAGTTTTTATAGCTACAATGTTCGCTCCACATCACGCTATACATGGCAGTTTCTGTAAAATTAGGCGTTCGGCCCAATACAGTACAAATTGCATTGAATTCAGATTCAGTTAGTCCTAGTTTTTGTGCTTGTTCGAGTGTGGCTGCTTGCATATGGCTTAAAATTGAGTTGCAAAAATAGGGTAGAGAGTTGGGTTTACATATTAGAAGAAGTAGAAATTACACACAAAATAAGCTTCGAAGTCAAAACATTTTGAGTAAAAAAGTTGCTTTTTGGTGTTTTTTTGTTGTTTTAGGATTTAAAAATAACATATATGCTCACCAAAGAACATGCAGACCGAATTGGAAACAGATGGTTAGACCTTTGGAATAATAATACTGTAGATGAATATTTGACACAATATAGAAATGATATTGTATTAGTTTCTTCAGTAGCATTTCGGCTTTATCCTGACAGCAACGGTTGTATATCAGACAAGAAGATCTTAAAAGAATATTGGGAGTTAGTATGTATTAAAACTCCTCAATTCAAATTTGTGCTAGAGAAATTGGATTTTTTTGAAAATAAAATTTTGGTTTTTTATACAACCCAAGATTTAAAAACAAAAGCAATTGCCATTTTAACGATTGATAATAATGATAAGATTTATAAGTGTGAAGTTAGTTACGTTTAGATCATTTATAAATCAATACCCATACCTAGCATCCAACGAAAACCTGTCTGAGGGAAATAATAGTTTTGAGTCGTCAAGTTTTGATTAAACAAATAACTAAATGTGTATCCGTTGGCTTCGTATTGTGCATTGAATATATTATACAAACCTGTGCGTAAATTGAGGATGCTTTTTGCTTTAAGTCGTAGTGGGTAATTTACTATTACATCAGTAACAAAGAATGGATTAATCGATCTGTTTACATTACTTGTATTGTCAAGAAATTGTCTACTTACATACTTTGGTAACAAATCTATTGAAAGATTTTCTATCGTTTTACTTACGTGTCCACGCAATGGAAATAATGATAATCTTCCACCTAAAATCATGCTTGGAGAAAAGGCAATATCAGTTTTTGTATAATTGATTTGTTGTTGCCCACCATTATCATAATCGTCGATGAACTCAGTGAAATTGATGACTTTATTTTCTGACATAGATAGATTGAATGCTAATTCGAATTTATGTGAAGTAGGCTTCCATTGAGATTCAAGTTCTAAACCCAATCGATAGCTTTCAGGGATATTTGTTCGAGTATATGCACCGACATCATTTATTTTACCAGTTAGTACAAGTTGGTCACGGTAATACATTAAATAGGGAGTTGCAAAAAATGCCCAAACATTGTTTTGGTTGTAGGTGTAATGCAATTCTATGTTATAGAGTTTTTCAGGTTTAGGTAGGGAGGCTATGCCTGCTTCGATGTCTTCGCGATTTGGTTCTTTCTGTGCTATACCTACTAATATACTCGCTAGATGTTTTTTGTATTTATAGGTTACTTTCACTTTTGGATTAAAAAAGTTAAACTGCAAATCATGGACTATCGTTGGGTTTTTGCGAAAACCATTGATGGTATAATCTACTTTTCGATATTGCATATCAGCAAATAATGTCAATCTTTCAGATGCGCGATAGTCTACCATACTGTAGATATTAAAATCGTTTTTGAATGCAGTTAAATCGTACCAAGTATAATCGTCCGGTACGCCATATTGCGCCCATTTTATTTTGCCAAAATGCTTACCGTAGTACTGATTGTAATTGAGGTAAATACCCGCATCCATTTTTTTAGTCAAATAGTTGAGGTAAACACGACCGCCATAAAAATCATTGTCGAGCCACAATTGTCTGATGATGTCCGACGAAAATGAAGTGTCATTGCCTTGAACAAAATTGGGTAATCCATAATCTGAAAATTGTTCACCCATGCGATATTCTTCGTAATAGCCTTTTCCCTTGGTGTAAAACAAGGTGCTGCCTATCGACCAGTTTGAATTGATTTTATGGTCCAAAAAAAGTTGGTAATAATCCTGTCCATAGTTATCGGTTTGATTGGTGTAATATGTACCATCACTTTTCAATCCAAGTTCATTTAATTGTCTATTTGTACTCAGGCTATCTTGCGGTATGCCGTTCCATGCTTGACCAGTTTTTTCAGTGCCTTTCATATAGTTAAATACAACTTGCGATTTGTCTGAAATCAAATATTTGGAAGTCCATTGAAATGCTTTGAGATTGGATGCAGAGCGATCTACAAATCCATCGGATGAAATACTCGAAGCTCGAACTGTCGTGATAAATTTATCATTGATTAATCCTGTACTAGCCTTGAGTGTATTTTTAAATGTATTGAACGAACCAAAGTCAGTTTGATACGAAAATGCAGGTTCGATATAATTGACATCTAGCGTGTTGATTGCTATCGATGCACCAAAACTACCTACACCGTTTTTAGACGTTCCAACTCCTTTGCTTACTTCAATGGATTGAGCAGAAGAAAGTAAGTCGGGTGTGTTTACAAAAAAAGTTCCTTGACTTTCAGCATCATTGACTGGTACACCATTAATGGTGACATTGATGCGGGTTAAATCTGTACCACGTATCCGAATCCCCGTATATCCAGTGCCGGTGCCAGCATCCGAATTGACAACTACCGATGAAATTGAATTGAGTAAAAAAGGTAAATCCTGACCTTGATTTAACCGTTTACTGAGGGCTTTGTCTAATACTTGTGTTGACTTTTCATGAAATACCTGTTGGCGATATTCTTTAACGACAGATGCAGGCAATTCAATGTTGCGAAGCGTGTCTTTTTTTTGGGCAAAAGACCATGCAAAACCGTGCATTAAAACCAGCGTGAAAAATAATTTTTTCATACTACCAAATAGTTTTTGTGCGGTATACGAGCACGAAGCCACATATACTGCGGGTGAATAAAAATTCGGTAAGAGAAGTGTAAAGTTCACTTACCTTTCCTAAACAGCATTATCTGTTCTAGGTTCTACGGGTATTTTCTCAGATTCCAATTTGATGGAAACACCCCGAGGTAATTCTTCAATACAAAATAAGTAGTATTGATAAAGAATATGCAAACTTAGCACCTTATTTGAAATAATTCATTTATTTTTACAATTAAACATCAATTTAGAATATGAAACGTCTCATCTTAGCTATTTTTTGTACAGTTCAGCTGTTGCCTATATATGCTCAAAAAATGTCTTCGTTCGAAATTCTTTCCGATAAATCTTATCAAACAATCATCGATATACAAGTAGGTGATGTACAACAACAAAAAGTACAAACTCCACAAGGCGAAGCTGTAAAAATATTGGTAGACAAAGGCACGCAGTGGCTCAAAGCTGGCGCGCCAGATGTACCTAAATTGTCTTTTTCGATTATCATACCTAATCAAAAAAATAGCA
>JBILCF010000135.1:0-8015 GCA_044353325.1 Chitinophagaceae bacterium
TGCGCCACAAAATAAGAATTTACAATGGGCGTACTAGTCGGCAAAAACAGCAAAATTATAGTGCAAGGATTCACAGGTACTGAAGGTACTTTTCATGCAACACAAATGATAGAATACGGAACAAATGTGGTTGGTGGCGTTACACCAGGCAAAGGTGGTACTACCCATCTTGACAGACCAGTTTTCAATACTGTGGCAGATGCTGTATCTCAAGCAGGTGCAGATGTTTCTATCATATTTGTACCACCTGCATTTGCTGCAGATGCGATTATGGAAGCTGCAGATGCTGGTATCAAAACAATTATTTGCATTACTGAAGGTATTCCTGTACAGGATATGGTGTATGCTAAAGAATATATTAAAGACAAAGGTTGTCGATTAATCGGGCCAAACTGTCCAGGTGTTATCACAGCCGATGAAGCGAAAGTAGGTATTATGCCTGGTTTTATCTTCAAAAAAGGAACAATCGGTATTGTATCTAAATCTGGTACATTGACGTACGAAGCAGCTGATCAAGTTGCAAAAGCAGGTTTGGGTGTCACTACTGCTATCGGTATAGGTGGAGATCCAATCATTGGTACTACAACACGCGAAGCCGTGGAATTGTTGATGAACGATGATGAAACCAAAGGTATCGTTATGATTGGCGAAATTGGTGGTGGAATGGAAGCAGAAGCTGCAAATTGGTTAAAAGACAATATGCGCAAACCTGTGGTAGGCTTTATAGCTGGTCAAACTGCACCTGCTGGTCGTAGAATGGGTCATGCTGGAGCTATTGTAGGTGGTGCTGATGATACAGCAGCAGCTAAAATGAAAATCATGCGCGAATGTGGTATCCACGTAGTGGATAGTCCAGCGGATATTGGCAAAACAATGGCAAGCTTGATGAAATAATTCAATGCAACAATGTTTGAACCAATTTGAACAAAAAAGAAATAATGTAGTATGAGCGACCAAATACAAGAATTAGATCATGTCGTCATCAAGTTTGCTGGTGATAGTGGAGATGGAATACAGCTCACGGGTACGCAGTTTACAACAAACACAGCGTTGATTGGGAATGATTTATCTACATTTCCTGATTTTCCTGCCGAAATACGTGCTCCAATCGGAACTGTTCCTGGTGTGAGTGGGTTTCAATTGCACTTTTCATCAGATGCTGTATTTACCCCAGGTGATGACTGTGATGTATTGGTTGTGATGAATGCTGCTGCTTTGAAAGTCAATTTGAAAGCCATAAAAAAAGGCGGTATTATTATCTTAAACACGGATGGATTTGATTCTAAAAATTTGCGTTTAGCTAATTATCCCGAAGGCGTAAATCCTTTGGATGATCATAGTCTCGATTCCTATACAGTTTATAAAATAGATGTCACTAAATTGACTCGTGAAGCGCTAGCTGATATTTCTGGTCTAGGTGTAAAAGAAAAAGATCGTTCTAAAAATATGTTTGTCCTTGGATTTTTGTACTGGATGTACGACCGAAGCATGGACAATACTATTCGTTTTTTAGAAAAGAAATTTGGTAAGAAACCTGAAATTTTTGAAAGTAATATCAAAGCCCTAAAAGCTGGATACAACTATGCCGATACTACGGAATTGTTTACATCTCGATATACTGTAGCCAAAGCAAAAGTGAAACCAGGTGTTTACCGTAGTGTAACAGGTAACAATGCGCTTTCATTAGGTTTGGTTACTGCAGGTCAAAAATCGGGGTTACAGGTATTTTTAGGATCATATCCAATTACACCTGCTTCAGATATTTTACATGAACTCAGCAAATACAAACATTTCAATGTCGTCACTTTTCAAGCTGAAGATGAAATTGCAGCTATTACATCTTGTATTGGAGCATCTTATGGCGGTTCGTTGGGTGTTACCACGACTTCAGGTCCAGGTTTGGCATTAAAAGCCGAAGCAATGGGCTTGGCTGTAATGCTCGAAATACCCTTAGTCATCATTGATGTACAGCGTGGTGGACCATCTACTGGTCTGCCTACCAAAACTGAGCAAAGCGATTTGATGCAAGCCTATTATGGTCGTAATGGTGAATGTCCAATGCCAGTCATTTCCGCAAGCACACCTTCGGATTGTTTCTGGGCAGCAATAGAAGCTTGTCGAATTTCTGTACAACACATGACACCTGTTTTGCTTTTAAGTGATGGTTATATTGCCAATGGTGCTGAACCTTGGAAATTTCCTGTAGCAGCAGATATAGATGAAATTAAAGTCAATTTTAAAACATCATTGGCAGAGGGCGAAGAAGCATTCATGCCTTATTTGAGAGATGAAAAATTGGTTCGACCATGGTCGGTACCTGGGCATGCTGGTTTGGAACATCGTATAGGTGGTTTAGAAAAACAAGATGTGACTGGAAATGTGAGTTATGATCCAGATAATCATCAATTTATGGTTAAAACGCGTCAAGCTAAAGTTGATTTGATTGCACAACATATTCCGTTGCAAGAAATTGCTCATGGAGCTCATGAAGGGGATGTATTGATTCTTGGATGGGGTTCTACTTATGGTGTGATTACGACAGTAGTCCAAAATTTGATGAAAGAAGGAATAAAGGTTTCCCATTGCCATTTAAGATACATACGACCTTTCCCTCGAAATTTAGGAGAAATATTAACGAAATTTAAGAAAGTCATTGTCCCTGAAATCAATAACGGTCAATTGGTGAAAATTATTCGAAGCGAATTTTTAATCGATGCAATTCCGTATAACAAAATCAAGGGAACGCCGATTACACAATCTGAATTGTCAGACTTCATAAAGTCTACGTTGTAAATGAATAAAGATGTTGATTATGAAAACGATAAAAATATACCTCGGTATTATAACTACTACATTACTTTTGAGCGCATGCTACAGCTACGGACCTACACATATTCCGTATGGGTATACGCCCATGAAAGAGTTACCACCACCGCCACCTAAGGCTATTGCTCCACCGTTATCCAAATCGGAATATATGGAAAAAACATATACTGAGGTGAAAGAAACCCTTACTGAAGCTGATGTAGTATTAATTGATGATAGTATTAAAGTTTTGTTTCCCAACAATATCATTTATCAAACGAAGGATATTTTTCCTACAAGTGATTATTTACCTTCTTTGCAAAAATTTGCTGAACTTTTAAACAAGTATACTAAAACAGATATTTTAGTGACAGGTCATTCGGATAACAAAGGGAAAGAGCAAAAAAATAAAGAGCTATCGCAAGTCAGGGCAGATAATATCAAACATATTCTTGTATCAAAAGGGATTAAAAGTTATAGAATGGAGTCATGGGGATTAGGTTCATCATCGCCAATAGGAGACAATGCAACCCTTGATGGTAGAGCAAAAAACAGACGAGTTGAGTTTGTTGTACTGTATGATGATAAATAAATTTAAGGGACTTTTTGACTTGAAATTTTCAAAATTCGAATTTTTAGTTGAAAACTTTTAAACTACATTTGTGATTATGAAAATAATCTACTGTTACGTCACATTGATGTGTGTCGCATTGTTTTTACTATATGGATGCTATGCTTATGGTCCAATACATAAACCTTATGGTTACAATAAAAGGACCTCAGAATATAAAACTTACTATATCAATAAAACGTTCAATGAAGTTAAAACGAATATTCCAGAAGCAAGTATCGAAATCGTAAAGGACTCTATCAAAATCTTATTCCCATAACATATTGTTTATCAATTACAAGAAATTGAACCTTCCATGCTTTACAAAGAGCCTTTGGATAAATTGTCAAGTCTATTGCAACGTTACAATGAAACGAATCTTTTAATAACAGGGCATTGTGATAATATGGGTAGCATTCAATTTAACAAAAAGTTATCTACAAATCGAGCCGCTTTTATCAAAAGGTATTTGATTCAAACTGGAATGAGTTCAACACAAATTGAAACTTGGGGGCTTGGAAGTAGTTCTCCAATAGAAAGCAATATTACAACTGAAGGGCGAAAGAAAAACAGACGCGCTGAATTTGTAGTATTGTATGATAGTGGTGAATAATTGTATTATCTAATTATAAAAAAAACTCCAGTTCACTGGAGTTTCTTTTAGATATTTTTTGTAATAACTCTAAGGCACTAATGTGTGTCTTCTTCGTTTTTAAGTTTTTGAATATAGGCAAGCGCGTCTGTCACCACATCGCTACATATAACTATGAAAGCTAGTGGTTCAGCATTTTTTACTGCATAGTCTATTGCTTCTAATTCTTTTAGAATTACAGTAACTTTCAAATTAGGTTTTACACTTAGAATACCTTCTTTTAAGAGTTCAACAATATTTTCTACAGTTCTGCCTCGGAGATGTTTGTCTTGACGAATAATGATTTCATCAAACATAGAAGCCGCTATTTGACCTAATTCTCTGATGTCATCATCTCGTCGGTCGCCTGTCCCAGCAATAATACCAATTTTCTTAGGTGATTCTACTTTATCTACATACGCTTTTAAAACACTGAATCCAGCAGGATTGTGCGCATAATCAGCCAGCACTTGAAAATGTTTGAATTGGAATAAATTCATTCTTCCAGGCGTTTGAGCTGGACTAGGAATAAACGTATTCAAGGCTTGTTTGATATCAACTACACTAAAGCCACGAAGATATCCTGCTAGCACTGCTGGCATGATATTCATGACATTGAAAAGTGCCTTGCCGCTTTGAGTTAATGGGATTTGATGGGCTTTTTCTATCTGAATTTTCCATGCACCTTTTTGTATGTAAATCCAATCGTTGCTTTCGTCATAAACTGCTGCTATACCATTTTTGTCACAATGTTCTTTGATATGTTTGCTTTTAGGATTCATACTAAACAATGCAACATTGCAGCTTAATCCTTCTTTCATTTTATACACTAAGTTATCATCGGCATTTAATATAGCATACCCACCATTCATTACACTTTGAGCAACTACAGCTTTTACACGTGCTAATTGGTCAATGGTATCAATACCACTTAATCCCAAATGATCAGCGCTTACGTTGGTAACGATACCAATATCACATTGATGGAAACCTAATCCTGCACGTAATATCCCTCCTCTTGCGCATTCCAATACAGCAAAATCAACCGTAGGATCTTTCAATACAAACTCAGCACTTACAGGTCCAGTACAATCACCTTTCATCATCATTTGATTTTGAATATAAATGCCGTCTGTGGTCGTAAATCCAACTTTGTGGCCTACACTTTTAACTAAATGTGCTGTGAGGCGAGTGGTAGTCGTTTTGCCATTTGTGCCACCAACTGCAATGATTGGGATACGAGCACTTTTGCCTGGAGGGTATAGCATATCGATAACTGGTTCAGCCACGTTTCTTGCCAATCCTTCACTAGGATCTATATGCATTCTAAACCCTGGAGCAGCATTCACTTCCAATACAGCACCGCCATTTTCTTCCAATGGAGTTGACAAGTCGCTTGCCATAATATCGATACCACAAATATCTAAACCTATGATACGTGCTATACGTTCAGCAAGAAAGATATTATTAGGATGCACATAGTCAGTAACGTCCGTTGACGTTCCACCAGTACTTAGGTTAGCAGTAGGCTTGAGGGATAAAATTTCTCCCGAAGGGATAATACTTTCTAGCGTGAGTGATTTGTCTAATAATATTTTTTCTGTTACAGCATCAATTTTGATTTGTGTCAATACTTTTTCGTGGCCAAATCCTCTGCGAGGATCAGCATTAACCTTATCAATTAATTCTTGTAAGGTACTTTTGCCATCACCAGTAACGCATGCAGGTGTACGTTTAGCTGCGCAAATAAATTTGTAATCGATGACCAATAATCTGAAATCATGACCAGTAATAAATTTTTCGCAAATGATACTACGAGAATGTTTCTTGGCTATTTCGAGGGCAAGTACTGCACTTTCCCAATTCAATATATTTGTTGTAGCTCCTCTACCATGATTACCATTGACAGGCTTCAACACAATTGGATAACCAATACGATCTATAGCAGCTTTTAAATCTTCTTCATCATAGATTATTCGACCACGAGGTATTGGAACTTCTGCGGCTTCTAATAAATTTTTTGTATCTTCTTTATCGCATGCTATTTCTACTGCAATATTGCTAGTGGTACTTGCAACGGTAGCTTGTATTCTGCGTTGGTTTACACCGTATCCAAGTTGGACCAACGAATTTTTATTTAGACGAATCCAAGGAATACCTCTATTAATTGCTTCTTCTACGATTGAGCCAGTACTTGGCCCAAGACGCACTTTTTCACGTATCACACGCAATTCATGGATAAACGAATTGACATCAAACGGTTCACCATGAATTAGGCGTTCTGCGATTTCAACAGATGCTTTTGCAGTCGCTTTTCCGACTTCTTCTTCCACATAAGAAAATACCACATGATATACTCCTTCTTTACTAGCGCCTCTTGTTCGGCCGAAACCTGTTTCCATTCCAGCAAGTGTTTGGAGTTCCAAGGCTATGTGTTCTATGACATGCCCCATCCAAGTGCCTTCTTCTACTCGTTGGAAAAATCCGCCTTCAACACCTTCACTACAACGATGTGACATCATTGTTGGAAACATATCTTTAATGCGTTCCAAAAATCCTGGAATCAAGTTTGTTGGTTTATGCTCTAACTCTTCGAGGTCGAGAAGCATTACTATTAGTTTGTGTCGTCGTGTGCTCCAATAGTTTGGACCTTTCATCACTTTTATTTCGAGTATTTGCATTGTTGCTATTTTTTTGAGACTACAATATAAAAATGAAAAAACGCAACTCCTATTTTTTAGGTTCTTTTTTATATTAGGTTCTTAAAATATTATGTCATTATGCTTCTAAATGACAACTTCTAAATAATAGTATAAGTTAAGGCTTCAAGAATGTGTATTGAAGCCTGTTGGCATAAAAAAAGAATAGGTTTGGTGTAAAGCTATAGATTATATCAATATTAAATTCAATAAACAATTTTACCAGGAAGAAATACGCCTATATATTTGCGGTATTCTTAACAACTAAAACAAAATAAAAAATGAAATTGATTCATGCATTCGCAATTACAGCCTTAGGCTTATTTTCTTTGACATCATGTGACAAAGATTCAAACACAGTAACACCAGTAAATTATGCTAACGTTTCTGTGACACATGCTTCTCCAAATGCACCAGGTGTTGATTTGTTGATCAATGATCAAAAAATTAATACTTCTGCTTTGTTGTATCCAAACACAACAGGGTATTTGCAAGTGGAAGCAAAATCAAACAATATAAAAGTAAATGTATCTGGTACATCTACATCTGTTATCAATGCAGACGTCACATTTGAAAAAGACAAAAACTATTCCATTTTTGCAGTTGATTCTGTTGCAAAGATAGCTCCATTAGTATTGTCTGATGATTTGACTGCTCCTGCTTCAGGCAAAGCTCATGTAAGATTTGTGCACTTGAGTCCAAATGCTCCAGCTGTTGATGTGGCTTTAGTTGGTGGTGCAGTAGTTTTTCCTAATCAATCATTTAAAGGCTTTACAGCATTTGCTCCATTGGACGCAGGAACTTACAACCTTGAAGTGCGTGTAGCAGGAACAAGTACAGTAGCTTTAACATTACCTCCAATTACTTTAGCAGCAGGTAAAATTTACACTGTATTTGCAAAAGGATTCTTAGGTGCTACAGGCGCGCAAGAATTGGGTGCTGAAATTATAGTGAACAAATAGTTTGTTTTTCATGGTTATATAAAAAAAAGCGATGTTTAAAAAACATCGCTTTTTTTATGCATTAACTATTATTACAATCTAATGATTTAATTCTAACTAGAAAAGATTCCACTTTTAGAAATGCTTTACACTTGAGTTATTGTACCAATGTGATTTGTGTCCTAGACCAAATCTTATCTCGTCTTAAGGACGATAGCAATTGCCGATAGTATGGTTGTTTAGATCAATTTATTGGTTTGTTACAAATATCACTTCGGTATAACAAGTAAAAATTTTCAAAATTGTGTTTTTATTAATAAACAAAATGA
>JBILCF010000172.1:0-5867 GCA_044353325.1 Chitinophagaceae bacterium
GTCTGCCATGTTATAATTTTTTTTAATGTTTTTTTGTAATAAATTTATGATGAAGCTTGGAAGCAATAGTTATTCGGCCGTAGCAGTTTCTGCTGCTTCTGGACGATTTTGAAGACCAGAAATAACACGAGAAAGAGGGGATTTCAATAATCCGATAACTTCTCCGATTAATTCGTTCTTCGTTTTGATGTTTTTCAACGCTAGTAAACTTTCGTTGCCCATGAAGATATCTTCACCGATCAATGCCGCTTTTAAAATAGGCTTGTCAGTTTTAAATTCTTCACGAATTGAGCTGATCAACAAAGCTGGTTCTTTTGGACTTTCACTAAACATAAGGGCTGTTACACCATGGAATGCATCCATGATACCGCTATATTTTTCAGCATCTAATTGTTGAAGTGCTTTTACGATAAGTGTGTTTTTTGCAACTTTCATTTCTACAGACTTGTCAAAGCATAGTCGACGTAATTTGCTTACTTGTGCTACTGATAAAGATTCTGTATTTGTGATATAAAAGTTGTTGTATTGAGAAAATTTTTCCTTCAATACTTCTATGGCTTGATTTTTTTGTTCAGTTGTCATTATTTAAAAAAGTTTTAAAGGTGATTAATTCAATGCAGATTTAGTATCGATATGCATACCTGGGCTCATTGATGTAGCCATACTAATGCCTTGTACATATGTACCTTTAGCAGATGATGGTTTCAAACGAACGATTGCATTGATTAATTCTTGTGAGTTTTCTTGTATTTTTTCAGGAGCGAAAGAAATACGACCTATTGAAGCGTGGATGATTCCAGTTTTATCTACTTTAAAAGCAATTTTACCACCTTTAACTTCGTTTACAGCTTCACCAACATTGTTAGTTACTGTACCAGTTTTAGGATTCGGCATCAAGTTACGTGGTCCTAGTACTTTACCAAGACGACCAATTTTAGGCATCACAGATGGTGTAGCAATAATTACGTCTACATCTGTCCATCCACCATCAATTTTAGCAACGTACTCATCTAAACCTACGTAGTCTGCACCTGCTGCTGTAGCTTCTGCTTCTTTGTCTGGTGTACAAAGTACCAATACTTTTTTAGTTTTACCTGTACCATGAGGTAAAGTTACTGTACCACGGATAGCTTGATCAGCTTTACGAGGATCTACACCTAAACGGATATGTAAGTCAACTGAACTATCAAATTTAGTACAGTTTAAATCTTTGATTATTTTTGAAGCTTCAGCTAAAGGATATGATTTATTCACATCAAATTTAGCCATTGCTTGCTTACGCTTTTTATTTAATTTTGGCATTGTTGAATTTCTTTAAATTGTTATCAATATTAATTTTCCCAAGGTGCTTTACCATCTACTGTTAAGCCCATGCTGCGTGCAGTACCAGCTACCATGCTCATTGCACTTTCAAGTGTAAAGCAGTTCAAATCTGGCATTTTGTCTTTCGCAATTTCTTCCACTTGAGCCCAAGTTACTTTACCTACTTTATTACGATTAGGTTCTTTTGAACCATTTTTGATGTTCGCAAATTCCATAAGTTGTACTGGTGCTGGAGGAGTTTTGATAACAAAGTCAAAACTTTTGTCAACATATACTGTTATTAATACCGGTAATACTTTACCTGGTTTGTCCTGAGTGCGAGCGTTAAACTGCTTGCAAAATTCCATGATGTTTACACCTTTGGAACCCAATGCTGGACCAATTGGCGGAGCTGGATTAGCTTGACCACCTTTACATTGTAGCTTTACGTAGCCACTGATTTCTTTAGCCATTTTTTTTATTTTTTTGGTTCAAACGTTCCGTTAGCAAGCTAGCGAAACTCCCAATTCCTTCAAAATTGTATTGAAAAGAACTTCTAAGGGACCGCAAAGGTATAAAAAAAAATGATGTGGAAAAGTTTTTTTTCAATTTCATGTCAACTTTTATGTTAACGACATGTTTCGAATTCGGAAATTTGAATATATTTGTAAAATTAATTTTTATTATGAAAAAACTATATACATTATCCTTTTTACTTTTTGAAACTTTAATTTCTTATGCTCAACTAAGTTTAACTCCGAATCAAACTGCCGTTCAGTTAGCTAATCAACTTGTAGCTACATCTGGTACATTGGGCGTAGTTGTAAGCAACGCAAATTTAACTTGCGATACTAATTCAAATGGACTTTTTACTGGAGTTTCAAATATTGGCATCAATAATGGCGTTGTATTAGGAACAGGAGAAATCATTACAACGGGTATAAGTCCAAATTTTTCATATGGTTTAAATGGACTTCCAGGTGATTTTGCTTCTCAAGGAGTTAATATGCCTGGAGATAGTGTATTGGCAAATATAGTAACTATGCAAACTTATGACGCTTGTGTACTTGAATTTGATTTAGTACCAGTTGGTAATTTTGTTGAATTTGAATATGTATTTGGCTCAGAGGAATATCCTGAATTTAATTGTAGTGCGTTTAATGATATTTTTGCATTTCATATTTCGGGCCCAGGCTTCGCTACTCCTACAAATATAGCATTGATACCGAATACAACTACTCCTGTTTCAATTAACTCGATTAATGACGGCACAAATAATTGTAGTGCTTATCAAAATTTATATGTGACCAATAATGATACGACAAACACTTTGGATGGGTTTACTACGCCGCTAATAGCCCAAGCAAATGTAACACCAAATCAAACCTATCACTTACGTTTAGCAATTGCTGATGTGAGTGACATGATATTTAATAGTTATGTATTGTTGAAAGCAAATAGTCTTAAAAGTGGCAATACAACACCAAATCTTGTTTCTGATTTAGCTTCACAAAATGGATTAACTATATATCCAACGCGTTTGACACAACAATTGACTATTGAAAACAATTCAAATAATTCTTGGAGTATTGAAATTTTGAATATTGAAGGACAAATAGTTTATCGCAATACATTATCACAATTGTATGGTAAATCAACTTTTGACCTTGGTTCTTTATCTCGAGGTGTTTTAGTTGTAAAAATGACAAATAGCCATAATGGAAAAGTGATCACACAAAAAATTGTAAAAGAATAATTACATTTCTTGACAAGATTATCGCAATTGTTTAGTTTTTTTGTACAGTTCATGAAAAAATCTAAACTAACCCTACTCTTTTTATTATTGATTTTTGGCACATCATCTGGATATGCTCAAAATTATCCTTATTGTATTTCTGGTCGATTTGCTGAAAATGAATTGTTTACATCATTTGCAACAGAGTCTGATACGAATGTCATTTACGGTAACAACCTGGGGTATCTTTCAGGTGTTGATACATTGAAAATGGATATTTTTCGGGTGAAGTATCAATTAGATAATTTGGTAAAAAGGCCTCTTATTGTATTGATACATGGTGGTGATTTTACTACAGGCAGTAAATTGGATATGAAAACCTATGCTGAACAATTTGCCCGTAAAGGTTATGTTGCAGCAACTATAGATTTTAGATTGGGTTGGGACAATGCAGGAGCAATGAATTGCAATGGCAATATGGCTACTTATCGTTTTGCAATGTATAGGGCAGTACAAGATGTAAATGCTTCACTTAGATTTTTAATATCAAATGCTAGCAACTATGGAATCGATACTTCTTATATTTTTTTGGTAGGGCAGGATGCAGGTGCAATAACAGCATTACATGCAGGATTTCTAGATCAAAATGAAGCTGATATTTTGTTTCCTAGTGCTTTTGCTGATATGGGTAGTTTATTTAGTGCTACTAACCAGATCAATGCTTCTTATTCAATAAAAGGTATTTTCAATTGGTGTGGCGCTGTGTTGGATACATCTATAATAGATGCAAACGAACAAATTCCAATTTTGTCACTTCATGGATTAAAAGATAGTATTTATTGCGTAGACACAGGAACATATCGTTTTTGTTATAATACTTTAAATGAATATCCACTTTTTTATGGACCAAAACAAATCCAAAAACGGATGAATCATTTGGGTATTTGTGCTGAGTCAAATTATGATGCAAATGGTGAACATTGTTTATTCCCAACACTTGAAGAAACGAATTATGTCCCATTTAAAATGACATGTTTTTTTAAAAATCTACTCTGTGGAAATTGTGTAACACAAGAAAAAAATAGCTATGCTATTCAAACATGTATGGATGCTGCACCATTGTCAAATACATTTGCTATGAGTGGAACAACAATAACTTTGTCTCCAAATCCTACTTCAGGTTCAATGCAAGTTAGGGGTTATTTGCCTTCAGCATTAAGTATAAGTTTGACTTTAGTAACCATGAATGGTATGAAATATAAAATTCATGAAAGGAAAGATTTGCCACAAGGATTTATGAATTTGAACATACAATTACCTTCATTTCTAAGCGCTGGAATGTATATTTTAGAGTGTCAGTTGGGGCAAGAAATCCTTAGACAAAAGGTTGAATTGAATTAAATTTCATTGCGTTTTAAAACCATAGCTATATGAGGAATGTCATCTTCTAAATAAGGCACTGAGACAGTTTGAAATCCTAGGTTGGTATAAAATTTTTCAAGATAAGCTTGGGCGCTAATTTTGATTGATTCTGTATAATTATCTAGGCAAAATTGTATTGCTTTTTTCATTAGATCAATGCCATATTTTTTGTTGCGATACAATGGATGTGTGACAACACGACCTATAGCGCTATATCTATCATATGATAATCCGGGTTTTAATATCCGACAATACGCAACTAGTTTATCATTTTCATATCCCATTAAATGCATACTAAATTGATCCTTATCATCACAATCTTGGTATAAACATTTTTGTTCTAAGACAAATACGTCTGCTCGTAATTGTATTATTCGATACAATTCTAAAGGATTTAATTCCTCAAACGATTTTAAAACAAATTGAAGCATAATTAATCAATAAATAAGTTAAAAGCAGACTTGTATTTTAGAATTTCAGCCATTTTTTGAACGGCTTCTATACCTTTAGAATCGATTTGAAGTGTGTTGTCATTTACATATAAATTAATATGTTGTGCTATAACATCATGATCCATTTCTTGTGCATGACATTTAACAAATTCACTTATTTCTGGTAAATTTGATTGAGCAAACAAGACACTCATTTGTATCAACTCATTGATATGGGTTTGAATATTTGTTTCTATAGAACGTTTGATAGCAATGCCACCTAATGGGATTGGTAGGTTTGTCTTGGACTCCCAATATTCCCCTAAGTCCATTAACTTATATAAACCTTTTTTTTCATAAGTAAATCTGTTTTCGTGTATGATAACACCAGCCTCTACTTCATTGTCATTAACAGCATTCTCTATTGTTGAAAAATTGTATTCTATTTGATTTGAAGCCGATGGGAATGCATATTGAAGTAAAAATTGAGCGGTAGTATGTTTTCCAGGAATTGCAATTTTTTTGGTATTAATTTCCCCTAAACCTATTTTATTTTTTGCTATCAATAAAGGACCAACTCCGTATCCTAATGCACTTCCACTTTGTAACATCACATAGTGATTTGCTACATTAAAATATTGAGCATAACTTAATTTTAGAATATCTATTTCATGTTGCTCTGCCATTTTATTAAGCGTTTCAACATCTTCAAAAATGAATTCAAATTCGTAAGGCCAACAATCTATAGTGTTATTGTAAATTGCATCAAAAATAAAAGTATCGTTGGGGCATGGTGAGATTCCAATTTTAAGTTTCATAATTATAATTGTTCAATGAAGGATATTATGTGTTGTTGATAGTTTTGAATAGCCAAAGGAATATTCCAATTTTCTTTGTTACGTGGTTCTACATAATTTGAGATTCCTCTAAATTGCACAAATGGAATAGATGAAGAAAGACAAGCATAATGTAGCGAG
>JBILCF010000023.1:0-21186 GCA_044353325.1 Chitinophagaceae bacterium
AACCTAAGTTGTTGATACTCGATGAACCATTTAGCGGTCTAGATCCTGTCAATAGCGAAGTGATTAAGCAAGAGATTTTTGAATTGGCACAACGTGGCACAACAATTTTGTTTTCTACCCACCGAATGGAGCAAGTAGAAGAGATTTGCGAAGATATTGCGTTGGTTCATCAAGGAAAAGTTATCTTGAATGGTTCTGTGGCATCTATCAAACAGCAATTTAAAGAACATCGTTTTATGCTTGTGACCGATAGGCCTTTGCATCGATTTGAGGAATTGGTCATTGAACAGCATGGAACGAATTATACCTTTCAATATCAAGATGCAGCGAATGCAAAGCAAATATTAGGTTATTGTTTGGAGCAAGATATTCAGATATTAAAGTATCAAGAGATATTGCCTTCGCTCAATGATATTTTTATACGACATGTAGAAGGCAGTGCTGCACGTACTTTTTCTATGAACAGTTAATTTTTTAAAATCAACAACAATGAACAAAATTTGGTTAATCATACAACGTGAATATTTAACTCGTGTGCGAAAAAAATCGTTTTTAGTTACAACGATATTAATCCCAATATTGGTGTTTGGGTTAATGACCTCTATGATTGTATTGTCGCTCAAAAGCGAACAAAAACAAACAATAGCAGTGCTTGACGATTCTGGTTTATTTAAACATAAACTTGACTCTACATCTAAATCATTTTCATTTATTTATGTTGAAAAAAAGAATCAAGAAACCAACAAGCAGTTGATTGATCGCACGAATTCCGATATGCTATTGCATATCTTTCCGTTTAAAGGACTTGAAGCTGATAGTATAGTAATGTATAAAGAAGGTGGTGTTAGTTTGTTGGCGAAAAATTTTATTGGCGATGAATTAGATGCACAATATCAAATACGATTATTAGAATCAGCAGGGATAGATAAAGTTCAAATTGATAGTATCAACAGTCGTTCATTGCAATTAAGGAGCTATGATTTGGATAACAATAAAGAAACCAATTCTGAAATCTCATCTGGCATTGGTTATGTCATGGGATTTTTGATTTACATTATTATATTCATCTATGGTGCAGGCGTAATGCGCGGGGTGATGGAAGAAAAAACAAATCGAATAGCAGAGGTTATCGTGAGTAGCGTAAAGCCTTTTCAGCTGATGATGGGTAAGATAATTGGAATCGGATTTGTAGGGCTAACTCAGTTTGGGTTATGGGCTTTTTTAATGTTGCTATTGAATATTGCTTTACCATTTTTAATACCTGGCATGAGTGATAATATACCCTCGGCAATGCCCATGACTCCTGATGTTCAAACCACTATGCAGACCATAGATGACAATGATAAATTAAAACTATTTAATGCAATAAAGGATCAAAATTGGGGTGTGATTTTAAGTTGTTTTTTGTTTTATTTCCTAGGAGGATATTTTTTATATGCAGCCATGTTTGCCGCAGTGGGTAGTTTAGTCAACGAAGACCCCCAAGAGGCTCAACAACTAACCATACCTATAACCATGCCTATTATATTTGGATTTATTATTATGGCCACTTCAGTGAATGATCCGCATAGTAACTTATCTGTATTTGGTAGTTTGTTTCCATTGACCTCGCCTATAGTTATGATGGCTCGAATACCATACGGTGTACCTATATGGCAACTGATATTATCAATGGGCTTATTAGTACTAGGATTTGTAATAATGACTTGGTTAAGTGCCAAAATTTATCGAACAGGGATTTTACTCTATGGTAAAAAAGTAACTTGGAAAGAAGTATTGAAATGGATTCGTTATAGTTAATTGATTAATTTATTTCATCAACTAGCATTTGTATAAATACTTTTTTACAAACGAATAATGATAGGATAATGAAAAAACCAATAAAACCAATAATACTCATTTTTAACCAAGATGGTTTGATATAATTATAAGGTTCCCCAGGGAAATCTAAAATTTGAAAAATTGGACTTTCGGAAAGTAATTTAAAACGTGCATTTTGATATGCTGTTGCTGTTGTTGCATAAAGTTGTTCTATCTCAGCTCGTTCACGTAATAGTTTGGTTTGTGGAATACCAGTTGAGTATTTAACCGAAAGTTGATTGGCATCTTGAAAGCCTGCTATTGCGCTTTCAACAGCACCAAGTTCATCCTTTAGTGAGTCACGCATGAATTTTATTTTATCCAAATCATTACGTGGTTTTTCTGTAGCAACTTGTACATAGTATTCTGATATTTCGGCTAGAATAGCTAAATTAATTTCTTTTGACAATTCCTTATCGTGAGAGGTCGTAATGATTTTTGTAAACTCAGTCTTTTCTACATTAACTTCTACATTTTTTGTTAGAAGGGAAGCACCAATGTATTGAACTTGACTTGAATCGCTTGGTTTTAATTTTATTTTTTTATCCAAAATACCACAATGGGTATTGAAGTCGTGTATCAACCATTGAGCTATAGTTTTGAATTTTTTATTTTTACTCGGTGGTGTATTAGCAATTCGAGTTGAAAGGGTTTTACTGCCAACTAATTCTTTGATATTGTATATAACAGAAAAATCAGTTTTATCAGAAATGCCAAATTGGGCTTTGATTGCATCTATAGGGCTATTTGAGGATTTGCTAAAAGAAAGCGGAAATATCTTAGAAAATGTTTCCACTTTGGTATCAATACTAGATACATAAAATGCAATGATTATAGCAAAAATGCCAGATCCAATTAAAATAAACAAAAAATTCTGTTGAATTTTTTGAATAATTGCTTTGATATAATTGATTTGAGTTGACAAAGAAAATTATTTTAAAGATTTAGATAATACAAGTAATGTAGCTAATGTAGTTATTGCAGAAAGGGTGTAAGTGAAGATTTCTGAAAATTTAGTTTGACGCTCCTTCACAGGCTTTTTAGGTACGGTTACAATTGAGCCTTCAGTAACTTTAGGATATTTCCTGAAAAACAAAAAGTTTTTTGTAGCTTTAATTTTACCGTTCTGATACTTTACATTAATTCGTTTTTTCCATGGATTTTCGCCATATCCCCCAGCAGATGCTATGTAATAATCAACTGTTTTGTTGTTTTTATCAAATTTCATATTGATTGGAGATTGTATTTCCCCTCTAACAGAAACAATGTCGTTTTGTGTTGGTATAATAATGATGTCTCCGTCTTTTAAAATCAGGTCATGTTTTGAGCCATTTTTACTTAAAATCAAGGGCAGGTCAATGATGATTTGTCCTATATTTTGCCTAATTAGTTTAGCACCTTCACTATAAGCTGATTTTTTTAAACCTCCAGATCGTTTTATGAGTGAGGATATCCGCTCATTTTTTTGGATTAAAGGATATTCGCCAGCATAATTTATTTCTCCTAAGATTTGTATTGTTTCTTGAGTTACAAATTCGATCTTTTTACGAACATAAATTCTGTCAAGTGGTTGTAGAATCAAGTTTTCTGATACTTGGTCTATTTCAAGGTTTGAGTTAATTGATACGATTCTTATATTATTGCCTTTAGATTCAATACTATATTTATCTACTGAGTCTACAATGTTAGATATTTCAATTCTGCCATTTTCAGCATCTAGTGTTAATCCACCTGCAAGTAAAAGAGCATCTTTCAGTTTTAAGTTTTTTACATATTGTATTTGTGTTGGGTTTCTGACATTACCTAATATTTGTATGGTGTAATTTTGTTCGAAATCCTTAGTTGATAAAATTGTGATTTTATCACCAGCGAAAATTTCAATATTTTGTGAAGGATTATTTTCCAAATCACGTAAATCTATTTTTATCGCATCAGACTCCAATGAGTTGGAACCTCTAAGGACATAGGCTCTAGGGAGATATGCGGTAGTAGCGATACCTCCAGCTCTATTCAATATATCATTTAATTTTTCGCCATTTCGTACTTCATATTCATCAGGATAATTGACAGAACCGCTTATACGAACAACATTTTTTAATCCTGGATTAATGGGTTTTAAAGAAACAACATCTCCATCTTTTAAAATTAAATCATTGTAAATATCATTTTTGTAGGAATCGAAA
This sequence comes from Chitinophagaceae bacterium, assembly GCA_044353325.1. Taxonomy (GTDB): domain Bacteria; phylum Bacteroidota; class Bacteroidia; order Chitinophagales; family Chitinophagaceae; genus OLB11. The sequence goes on from JBILCF010000023.1 coordinate 4,044, forward strand.
TACTCTCTGCCTGGTATGTCAATGTATTTTTCAGCTTCATTTGATATTGTTTTGATATGGATGAGTGAATTTCTAGCATTAGATAATGGTCCACCAGCATAATCTATTAATTCGCGTAAGCCTTCATCGCCAGTCAATTGATAGTACATTGGACGTTTAAACATGCCCTCTGCATTTACAATTTTATCGTATACGTCTACATAGATGTAATCATTATCTTCGAGGTAAACCTCATCAGCATATTTATCTTTTTGCAAATACTTGTATAAATCTATGATTTCGACAGTGCGACCATCACGTTTAATTTCTATTTTTCTTAAATTACCGATAGAACTAAGTCCGCCAGCTCTGTACAAAGCGTTTAAAGCAGTATTGAAAGCTGAAATGGTATATGTACCTTGCTTGGCAACTTCTCCTAATATTGTGACTCTTATAGTTCGAGATTTACCCATTTGCACATCTACATTGGTATTTTGAGGTACAATTTTTCTGAATTTATTTTCAATAATTCTTGATGCAGCATCAAAGGTCATACCTTGTAAATAAATTTTACCTATTAAACGTGGGAATATACTGCCATCCTTTCCTATGACATATGGCTGTTGCAATTCGGCACTTCCCCAAAGAGAAACAATGAGTTCATCACCAGGTCCTAATCTATAGTCACTTGGAGGTGTAGTTGGGTTCTTGTCAGATAAATCAAAAACATTGTTTGTGAAAAAGTTAGCGCCATACACTACTTTTTTGCCAATACCCACATCCTTGTCAGCTTCGTCATTTGTTGCTTTGCCTACTTCTTGTTTTTTATCTTTAGAACCAAGATATTTGATATAGTCAGGGTCATTTTTGTACAATTCCAACAATTCTTCTTCTTGTGTTTTTGTTTGCTTTAACCCATTTAAATCTTTAAACTGATCGGGGGGTACATTTTCGTTTTTCTGATCTGATTTTCCATTCTGTAATTTATTTTGAGGATCAGGATTTTGTTGGTTATTATTTTGTTGGTCGTTGTCTTTATTGAAAAAGTTTGTATTTTGTTGGTTTGGATCTAAATATGGGTTTTGATATGGATTAGTGCCATATGGGTTTTGATAAATAGAGTTGTTAGGCGAACTATTTTGATTGTTATTTTGCTGATTATTATTCTGCTGATTGGTGTTTCCTGTATTTCCACCTGTTTGACCAAACAAAGTGAGCGGTAATAGAAAAGCTAAGATTAAGAGTGTTTTTTTCATATCGTGTAATCGGTCAAAAGTAATATATTTAATTAATTTATGCGTTGAATTGTTTCAAATAGGCTGTTAAATTCAGCCCAGATTTCATGCACAACGTCTTTTGCAGGCTTAATATTGTCAATTAAAGATGATACTTGGCCGATTTCAAGTTCCCCTTCAGTTAAATCGCCCTCAAACATGCCTTTTTTGGCTCTTGCCTTTCCCAACAAAGCATTTAAGTCTTCTAATGATGCGCAATCATTTTCTGATTGTTTGACTTTTGTATAAAAATCATTTTTTAACAATCGTACTGGAGTTAATTTTTTTAAGACAAGTTCTGTATCGCCTTCATGAGCTTCCACTATTTTTTGTTTAAAATTGATATGACTTGAGGCTTCGGGTGTACATACAAAGCGACTTCCGATTTGTACGCCTTCTGCTCCCAATATCATTGTAGCCAACATAGACGAACCATCTGCTATGCCTCCTGCTGCTATTAGTGGTATGTCTATAACTTTACGTACAGCAGGAATAAGACATAGTGTTGTAGTTTCTTCCCTTCCATTGTGTCCACCAGCTTCAAAGCCTTCTGCAACAACTGCATCTACGCCAGCATCTTGACATTTAATGGCAAATTTTGCTGAGGAAACTACATGTACAACCTTAATCTCTTCTTTTTTTAAAATAGAAGTCCATGTTTTGGGATTTCCAGCTGAAGTAAAAACAATTGGCACTTTATATTTTATAATTAACTCAATATGTTTGTCAATATCTGGATAAAGTAATGGCAAATTCACCCCAAATGGTTGATTAGTAGCAGCTTTGCATTGTTTTAAATGTTCTTCTAAAATGTCTGGATACATACTTCCAGCTCCTATAAGTCCTAGTCCGCCCGCATTGCTTACAGCTGAGGCTAGCTTCCAACCCGAAGCCCATATCATTCCAGCTTGAATAATTGGCAGACCTATATTGAATAGTTGTGTAATTCTATTGTCAAATGCTTTTCTATCTGATGAAAAATGTCCAAAATGAGTCATATGTAATTTATCTATATATTTTATTTGCTTAAGTCTATTTCTGTATTGTCACCTATATTTAAACTCTGGCTAGCCCCACAAATAAATGCATCACTTCCAATTAAGGATGAATGTAGTACTACCTTCTCAATAACGGAATATGATCCAATGATAGAATCTTTAACCATTGATGATCGAATAACAGCTTTTTCGCCTATGGTTACATTAGGGCCAATGATAGAGTTTTCAATTTCGCAACCTTCGGCAATACTAACGGGATGAATAATAATGGTGTTATCAAAAAAAGGAATTTCTTCTGATGCGAATTCGACTTTATTGAGTAAAATAGCGTTGGTTTCGAGTAAAGTCTCTTTTTTGCCACAGTCAAACCAATTATTAACTTGAAAAGTGCCAATTTGGACATTGTTATGAACAAGGGAATTAATCACACTAGTCAAGTGGTATTCTTCAATACTACCTTCATTGATATAATCTTTCTCAATAATATCAAATAGTTTTTTGGTTTCAACTATTTTATAAATCCCTACCAATGCCATATTTGATTTTGGAATTTTGGGTTTTTCAATTGCGTTTTTAACTAATCCATCTACACCAATTTCTGCCACACCAAATTCCCTCGGATCGTCTACTTTTTTTATCCCTACCAACGATTTGCTACTTGCAAGTACATCTTTTAAATTGTAATCGCAAATGGTATCGCCATATACAATAAGTATGTCTTCGTCAGGTAGTATGTAATCTTTGGCAAGAAAAATGGCATGTCCTGTACCCGAACGTTCGTGTTGAATAATAAATGTAGCATTGATTTGGGGGTATTTTTCTTCTACATATAGTTTTATTTTTTCACCCAAATATCCAATAATAAATATAAAATCGTTTTGACCAACTTCAATAAACTGATCTAATATGAAACTCAGGATCGTCTTGCCTGCAAGTGGGATTAATGGTTTAGGCTGGGTATACGTATGAGGCCTAAGTTTTGCACCAGCTCCTGCAACAGGTATGATTACTTTCATTGTTTTATGGTTTTGAGTTTAGATGGGTTTGACCAACAAATAGTGTAATAATATTGTGTTGATTAACTTTATTTAAAAACAAAATTATATCATTTATCTTTAACCCCTAAAATTGAATACAAATATGCAAAATGATAGCCAAATATTCGAACTTATACAACAAGAATTTCAACGTCAGCAACATGGATTGGAATTAATTGCTTCTGAAAATTTTACTAGTGAGCAAGTTATGAAGGCTATGGGAAATGTAATGACCAATAAATATGCAGAAGGATACCCTGGAAAACGCTATTACGGTGGTTGCGAAATAGTAGATAAAAGTGAGCAATTGGCTATCGATCGAGCAAAGCAAATATTTAATGTTGAATTTGCAAATGTTCAACCACATTCGGGTGCGCAGGCTAATGCTGCATTGATGTTGGCCATTCTAAAGCCTGGCGATAAAATACTTGGACTAGATTTGAGCATGGGAGGACATTTGACCCATGGTTCGCCGGTTAATTTTTCGGGGAAATTATACCAACCTTTCTTTTACGGTGTAAAAAAAGAAGACGGAAGAGTAGATTACGATATGATGGAATCTGTGGCCATGCAGGAAAAACCTAAATTAATCATTTGTGGAGCATCAGCATATAGTCGCGATTGGGACTATGCTCGCATTCGAGCTATTGCCGATAAAATCAATGCATTGGTTTTGTGCGATATGTCACATCCGGCAGGGTTAATTGCCAAAGGGCTCTTGAGTTCTCCATTCGAACATTGTCATTTTGTAACTTCCACCACACATAAAACGTTGCGTGGACCTAGAGGGGGTATTATTTTAATGAAATCGGACTTTGGAAATCCAATGGGCATTACTGGCCCAAAAGGCGAAATTAGAATGATGAGCGATTTAATCAATTTAGCCGTATTCCCTGGTACACAAGGTGGTCCACTTGAACATGTTATAGCTGCAAAGGCAGTTGCTTTTTTTGAAATTATGCAAGATGAGTTTATGGTGTATTCCAAACAGGTCATTGCAAATGCAAAAGCAATGGAGATGGCATTTAAAGCCAAAAATTATGATATCGTTTCGGGAGGTACAGATAATCACCTGTTGCTTATCGATCTGAGAAATAAGAACATATCAGGCAAAAAAGCTGAAAATACACTTGTAAAAGCTGATATAACGATCAATAAAAACATGGTGCCTTTTGACGATAAGTCGCCATTTATAACTTCTGGAATTCGAGTTGGATTGCCTGCTTTGACCACACGTGGCTTAAATGAATCGCACATGGTGCAAATTGTAGACTGGATGGATACTATAATGATGGATACGGAGAATGAAACAAAGATTAGCCATGTTAAGCATGAAATCAATGAATTTATGTCACAATTTCCGTTGTATCCAAATTGGAAAATTTAAATATGCTTTAGATTATATTGTTTCGCGATTGCTTTTCCACCATTTGTAACCAATGAAAATAATGAACGTCAATGGCATAAATGCAAGATAAATGATGCCTGTATTGAGTCCACGCGCACTGTTGTCGTCCAATGAGGCAGCAGTTTTAGTGCACATTGCACATTGTGCCGAAGCTAATGTACTGATTAAAATAAAAATAAAACTAAGTAACTTGCGTTTCATAATGCAAAGTTCAGTAAAGTTTGGCACAACTCAAAATAGAAAGTAATGATGATGTGTTGAATAGATAATTCGAGCTCTACATTAATTTTTTAGTACACTATTTCAATAAAAATTATACAAATAATCATGTGACATACATTACATTTAGTATAAATATTTGAAAGTCTGCACTTTATACGCCTAAAAAAGCTTAAATTTGCAAATTGCCCTTTTTTGAACGGTGGGCACTCAACTTATGGCGCTGTCCCCAATCATAAAACATATCTATAATCATGGTTCCGATGAGGTCATTCGGCGTGGTAAACGAATATTTCTCACCCAAGGCGTAAAGCTGATTAGAAAGGATGATTTTACAAATCAATTGATTTTTAAAGTTCGGAATGATCAATATTTTAATCAATACAATGTAACGGTTTCTAAATATCAAGATGAAAAAACATTAACAGCTCGCTGTCAATGTCCGTACAACATGGGTGAAATTTGTCGTCATGAAGTAGCAGCCCTATTTCAATTGAATGATTTAATACTCAATCAAACCCTAGATTCTACCAAAGCAACTTTCGATCAGAAGTATACTATGATTCGGATGCCGAGTATCGATTTGAAATCGTTGCGCTTATTTACATCAGAAGCATTATTTGAAGAAGCCGAGAAGTTATCTAAATTCAATAAACTAAAAATTAGTTTAGCTGAAAATGAACGTGTTGAAGCCGATATTAAAATGGATGATGAATCATTTAATGTCAAATTAAAACGCAATGACGATAAATCTTTTGATACTTCGTGTAATTGTACTGAAAAAAGACATCCACTGTGTAAACACAAAGCAGCATTGTTTTTACAATTGTTGAATAATCACGGTCCGCAATATTTTGATTCCATCCGAAATTGGGATAGTCAAAAAAATAAATTGTTGAGTCTGTATGGTTATAGTTTGACCGATGATTTGACAGGTAAGTTTGATTTTTATTACCAAGATTCGAAACCTTTTTTGAAGGTTTTGGATCCAACCATTAAAAAAGTAAGTACACCATTCTCGCCCCAAAAAGAAACGGTACGCGAGTCGTCTGTCGTTGAACCAGTTAAACGTGAAGACTACACCAAACGACTTGGTGTTGTAATAAATTTACAAGAAGAAACCTATCCATATTTCTCTGTCGATTTAATCGAAGGAGAGTTGGCAAAAGATCACAATAGTTTTGCAGGATTAGTCAATAAGTTAGATTTGACAAAGTATGTCAATCCTGAAAATTATTCTAAAGAGGATAGAGATATTTTGGGCTGGGGAAGAAAATTACAGAAAAGCGAAATCAATAAATATATTTCTAAGAATTCACCTTTTGGCGATTTGTGGGAAAATATAGTTCAGTCGCCACAAGAATGGACGGGTGAATCCAAAACATTATTGTACGATTATTTACATCCAAAGTTGTTGAAACTGTTTGATATTTTAAGTTTTCAAAATCCGTTATACATTTTGCCTATAGGCAAGCCATATAAATCAACTTCGTTGGTAAAGGTCAACTATATGCATCACAATGTATATCCTGCATTTAAAGTAAAGACAAAAGGAAAAAATATTTTAGTCGATATTTTATTGCAAGCCGATGATAAAATTCACGATATTTCTGATAATGAACTTAAAAATAGTTTATTGCATCTAATCGGAGATAAAGTGTTTTTAATTAATAAATCTATTGATGCTTCCAATATATCGTCTTTGATACCACATCAGTTAGTTAAATCTACTGAATGGACGAATACCTTGTTGGAAAAAATAATGCCTTTAAGTAAAAACTATGAAATTCATTTCGAAGACGGATTGATAGAATATAAAAATTCAGTTGCGCCTAAACGTGCTGTCGAGCTCAGCGAGCAAGGTTCTTATTTTATAATAAAACCTATTTTCGAATATGAGAATGCTGTTGCGGATTGGAACGAGGAACACAATATTTCTACCAACATTGAAGGTAAAGTTATAATGATGCAACGTGACAAAGAAGCAGAACATCTTTTTGTAGATATGTTGCAAGGTTTGCATGTCAATTTAAGAAAACCAGAGTATGAAAATCATTTTGCTATTCATTCAAAACATGCATTAGCTAAAAACTGGTTTTTTAGTTTTTTCGATAAACTGAAAGAGGAAAATGTTGCAGTATTTGGCTACGAGAATCTTAAGAATTTTAAAATCAACAAATCAAAACCAACTACGAAGGTTTATATTTCATCTAATCTTGATTGGTTTGATACAGAACTTGAAATTGATTTTGAGGGACAGTCTGCTAGTTTAGCGGCCATACAAAAAGCATTGTCGGCTAAGCAAAACTATGTTAAGCTCGATGATGGTACTTATGGATTGCTGCCAGAAGAATGGTTGAAAAAGTTTTCATTGTTGTTTAAAATGGCAGATGCAACAGGTAAAAAATTGCGCATCAGTAAGTTTAATTTCAGTGTCATAGATGAGCTCCACGATATGATAGAGGATGAGGATATCAAGAAAGAGTTGAATGAAAAGAAAGAAATGCTCTTGAATGAAAACCCTGAAAAATACCAGCATATTGAAGTGCCGCCTCAATTAAATGCTTCTTTGCGCCCCTATCAAATAGCAGGATTTCAATGGTTCACGTATTTGGATTCTGTAAAATGGGGTGGCTTATTGGCTGATGATATGGGTTTGGGTAAGACAATACAAACGTTGACTTTTTTACAACACTATAAAAACAAAAATGAAGGATTACGAGCTGTTGTTGTATGCCCAACCACATTATTGTTTAACTGGGAAAATGAGATCAATAAATTTACGCCTGAGCTTACATATATTATTCACCACGGCACTTCTAGAAAGTCAAATCCAGAAAGTTTATTAAAATACAATATTGTGATTTCTACATACGGGACAATGCGAAGTGATGTCGAAATGTTTATGCGAAACGAATTTGATTATGTCATATTAGATGAGTCGCAAACAATAAAAAATCCGACTAGTAAAGTAGCAAAAGCAGTACAATTATTAAATTGTAAAAATAGAATTGCACTCAGTGGTACGCCGATGCAAAACAATACGTTTGATATTTTCTCTCAAATGAATTTCTTGAATCCTGGAATGTTAGGCAGTAAAGATTTTTTCAAACAAGAGTTTGCTAAGCCAGTAGATAAATTTCAAGATGATGAAACAAAACAACATCTTCGAAAATTAATTTATCCTTTTTTATTGCGAAGAACCAAGGAGCAGGTGGCACGAGATTTGCCTGAGAAAACAGAAGTTACTTTATACTGCGAAATGGGTAAAGAGCAACGCTCGATTTATGATGCCTATCGTAATATGTATCGCTCACAGATCCTAGGTACAATAGAAACCCAAGGGATTCAAAAGTCTCAATTTGCAATATTGCAAGGTTTGATGAAGTTGAGACAAATATGTGATTCCCCAGCTATATTAAAAGATGAAACTGCCTATGATAACCATAGTGTGAAGTTAGATGAACTTGTGCGTGAATTGACAGAAAATATTGGCAGTCATAAAGCATTGGTATTTTCGCAATTTTTAGGTATGCTTGCTTTGATCAAACAAAAATTGATTGAGCACAATGTGAAGTTTCAATACTTCGATGGAAGCTATACCGCTATTCAACGTGAGCAAGCTATTCGAGATTTTCAAGACAATGATGAATGTACTGTATTTTTGATTTCATTGAAAGCAGGAGGTATGGGTCTTAACTTGACTGCGGCTGATTATGTTTATATAGTCGACCCATGGTGGAATCCAGCTGTGGAACAACAAGCCATTGATCGAACCCATCGTATAGGCCAAACTAAAAATATTTTCGCTTACAGAATGATATGTAAAGATACAGTTGAAGAGAAAATTATGACATTGAAGGAGAAGAAAAATTCGTTGGTGAAAGATATAGTAAGCGATGATAGTAACATGGTAAAACAATTAACTCGTGAAGATGTAAATTATTTATTTAGTTAAATTCGAATTGTATATGATGAATAATAATCTAGAGCGATTGATTAAACAAAAAGTACCTTTTAAGTCGCCGAAAGTTAAAGCTGAAATTGGGCTTATTTATATCTCTTATTTGTTAAATAGCAAACAACAAGATTTTTTTAAAGAATACCAAATTACTTCGCAACAGTATAATGTATTGCGCATTTTGAGAGGTCAATTTCCAAATCCAGTCAATATCAATTTAATTCGTGATCGTATGATTGATCGTATGAGCGATGCTTCAAGAATAGTAGATCGATTGCAGAAACAAGGATTTGTGACAAAACAAACCAATAATATTGACAAGCGAAACACAGATGTTATGATCTCAGAAAAAGCTTTAAGTATGTTGTTGGAAATTGATATTAAAATGGAACATGCAGAATCCTTATTAGGGCATTTAGATGACCATGAAATAGAACATCTTAATATGTTGATTGATAAGATATTAGATAATAAATAGATTTTTCTTGTTATTTTTGGTTTTAAATACTTTGTTTTAAAAAAATTGAATGTATTATATTTGACTCATGCAATCTCTTCCTCTTGAGAAACACATCAAAATGAACACCACTTTTGTAAATGAATATTACAAGGGTGTTGTAGGTATTATAGTCTTAAATAATAGCATTCTTTTGGATCTGGAAAATTATTTAAGCAATTTCAAATTAACTTATCAGCAATTTAATATATTGAGAATTTTAAAAGGGCAATATCCAAATGGAGTTCAGTTAAGCCTTATAAAGGAACGAATGTTGCATAAGCAAAGTGATGTATCTCGACTTGTAGATCGATTAGTAGGTATGGGCTGGGTGAGTAAAAAAGTTGATGAAGAGAATAAGCGAAAATTGTATATTGGTCTTAGTGAAGAAGGTTTAGCATTGATTAATTCTATTGATATCAATGGAGTCGAATTTAAATCATTGATGACTCATTTAAATACATCCGAAATCAAACATTTTAACGAAATAATTGGTAAAATCATTTCCAAAATTGAGGATAATACAGAAGGGTAGTTAATACAATTAATAGTTTAGCAATTTCTGAATTGTTTCGTGAAGTCTATTTTTAGCCATGAAGTTTTGCTCTAATTCTATTGAAAAAGGAACAGGAGTGTCTAAGCTTGCACATCTCAATATTGGAGCATCTAAATGTTCAAAACAATGTTCGCTTATCCATGCTGATAATTCACCACCTAAGCCACCAATAAGTGTGTCTTCATGTAAAAGCAAGACTTTGCCAGTATGTTGAACACTCTCGCGAATAGCATCATAGTCTAAGGGTAATAGTGTGCGTAAATCTAAAATATCTATCGAAATAGAAGGATTGGCTTTTGAATATTCCGTAGCCCAATGAACACCACTACCATAGGTTATGATACTGATATCTTCGCCAATTTGAATTCGATTTGCCTTGCCAATTTCTATGGTGTAATAACCTTCTGGAACCATTCCACTGATACTACGGTATAAGGCTTTGTGTTCAAAAAATAATACAGGATTAGGATCTTCAAAAGCTGAAATGAGCAAACCTTTTGCATCGTATGGTGTAGAAGGATATATGACCTTTAATCCAGGTGTATGCGTAAACCAAGCTTCATTGCATTGCGAATGAAATGGTCCCGCGCCAACACCTCCACCAGTAGGCATACGAATCACAACATCAGCGTTTTGTCCCCATCTGTAATGTATTTTAGCCAAGTTGTTGATGATTTGGTTAAATGCTACGGTTACAAAATCAGCAAATTGCATCTCCATCATAGATTTGAAACCCTTAATGCTAAGACCCAGTGCTGAACCAATGATTGCACTTTCGCACAAAGGTGTGTTACGTACACGATCTTTGCCATACTTTGCCATTAGGCCTTCTGTAACTTTGAATGCGCCGCCATATTCGGCAATGTCTTGCCCCATTAAAACTAGCTTGTCAAAGCGGTTCATACTTTCATCGATAGCTTCACTGATAGCTTGTATGAACTTTATTTCTTTTGATGGTGTATTTGTTGTCGAAGAGGAAGTACTTTCATAAGGCGCATAAATATCATTTAGTTCTTCATGAGTATTTGGAACAATAGGTTCGACGTTAAAACCACGTTCCAAGCTTTGTTCTATATGCGTTTTATTGTCTTCTCGAATGGCATCTATTTGTGATTGATTCAGCACTTTTTGGTCTATTAAAAAATCTTCATAGTTGAGCAACGGATCTTTTTTGCCCCATTCTTCGAATAATTCTTTTGGTACATATTTAACCCCGCTAGCTTCCTCATGACCTCGCATCCTAAAGGTCATACATTCTACTATAATAGGCTTTTGTTCCTCTATACAGTATGTTCGGGCTTGTTTAATTTGATCATATACTTCAAGTAAATTATTTCCATCTATTGTAATTGCTTTGATGCCATAGCCAATGCCTTTGTCTGCAAGTTGTTTGCAAATAAATTGTTCGCTACTTGGAGTGCTTAAGCCATATCCATTGTTTTCTATTATAAAAATAACTGGGAGATTCCATACTGCAGCTACATTTAATGCTTCATGAAAATCTCCTTCGCTTGTTGCACCATCGCCTGTAAATGCGAGTGATACTTTTTGTTCTTTTTTTAATTTGTGTGCTAATGCAATTCCATCTGCAATGGCCAATTGGGGTCCTAAATGAGAAATCATACCACAGATATGATGTTCGTTGCTGCCAAAGTGAAAACTACGTTCTCGTCCTTTACTGTAGCCTTCTTTGCTACCTTGCCACTGCATGAAAAGTTTGTCTAGGGGCATTTTGCGAGCAGTAAAAACGCCAAGGTTTCTATGCATGGGCATAATGTATTCATCTGCATCAAGTGCCACAGTGGCGCCAACTGCTACGGCTTCTTGACCAATGCCGCTAAACCATTTGCTTATGCGTCCTTGTCTCAACAAGATGAGCATTTTTTCTTCTATCATGCGAGGAAGTAATAGTTCTTTGTAAAGGTCTATTAATTCCAAATCGGAGTAATTTTTACGATCGAAAATCATGCGACAAAGATAGTTTCAAAGTGTGAAGTAAAATCACTATTTTGGACTAAAAAATCTTATTGTTCGTTAAACACGCTTTTTGAAGCTTTTGATTGAAACTGAGATTTAGGTTTATATCAAATCAATTTGCTTTGCTAATTCAATATCTTTAATCGTGATAGAATTAGTTGTATGGGTTGATAAACGAATTTTTACAGTGTTATAGACATTGTATATTTCAGGATGATGATCAACTATTTCACTACGAATGCCAACTTCTAAGATAAAGACAAGTGCTTTTTTGAAATCAATAAAAGTAAAGTCACGTTCAAGAGCACCATTTACTGTGTTCCACTTAGTTAATTTTTCAATTTCGGCAGAAATATGTTCTACATCAATATTATCGTTCATTTACTAAAAGTAACCTAGATTTCTCTATTGCTATCAAATCTTTCAAGTTCATTTGCAACTTCTGTAAGGAAACTTGCTCCTAATGAACCATCAACTATACGATGATCATAACTTAATGATAAGTACATCATATGTCTGATTGCGATTACATCACCTTGAGGTGTTTCCAAGACCATCGGTCGTTTTTTGATTGCGCCAACAGCTAAAATTGCAACCTGAGGTTGATTGATAATTGGTGTTCCCATCAAACTTCCAAAAGTTCCAACATTAGTCATTGTAAACGTTCCACCTTGTGTATCGTCTGGTTTTAGCTTGTTTGATTTGGCATTTGAACCCAATGAATTGACTTCTTTAGTCAAGCCAAAAAGATTTTTTGTGTCAGCATTTTTGATTACTGGTACAATTAAATTGCCACTAGGTAAAGCAGCAGCCATGCCAATATTAATATCTTTTTTCAAAATGATATTGTTGCCTTCTAGGCTACAATTGATCATTGGATATTTTTTAATAGCATTTACAATAGCTTCAATAAATATTGGAGTAAATGTGATTTTTTCACTATATTTTTTCTCAAACGAATTTTTAATTTTATTTCTCCAATTTACAATGTTTGTTACATCAGCTTCTGTGAAACTAGTCACATGGGGTGAAGTTGATTTGCTTTTTACCATGTGATCCGCAATTAATTTTCTCATGCGGTCCATTTCAATAATTTCTACATTTCCATCACCTGTATAAGTAGAAGGAGCCTGTGGTACAGGTGTTACTTGAGTTGGAGTAATCGTTTCTATTGATGATTGTATAGTATTTGCTACAGGAGCTGGTTGTTGGCCAGATTTGCGTGCTGCAACATAGTTCAATATATCTTTTTTTGTTACGCGACCTTCATTACCTGTGCCATTGATTTGTTCTAATTCTGTCATGCTCACACCTTCGGAAGATGCGATATTAAGCACTAGGGGTGAGTAAAATTTGGCTGAAGTTGAGCCTGAATTAGAGTTATTATTTGAAATTGGAGTTTGAGCTGTTGGAGTAGGAACTGGTGTTGAACTTTGCTGAGGTGCAGGTGCTGCTAGAGATACAGAAGTATTTATACGAGCAATTACTTTACCAACAGGAACTACATCATTTTCATTAAATAATATTTCTACAATTGTTCCTTCAGCAGTTGAAGGTACTTCGCTATCGACTTTATCTGTTGCGATTTCAAGCAATGTTTCATCCATTTTGACTGAGTCGCCAGGCTTTTTAAGCCATTTCAATATAGTGGCTTCCATGATACTTTCACCCATTTTGGGCATTACTAAATCAACTACTGACATATATAAAGATGTTTTAAAGGTGTAAATGTATAAAAAAATACGATTTGGAGTGGTTATTTTATACTTAAGTCACTATAACTTTTTTACAATTCTATGACAAATTACCCTAGTATATTAGATAAAAGGCATAAATAGTTCAAAAAAAATATTATTTTTGAAGTCCTTGTTTTAATATACTACAATGGGTATTAAATTTTAATACTCTAAAAAAAAGTCTCATATGAAAAAGAGTTCATATTTAAAAAAATATTTAGGGATTACGCTTTTTATTTGCTTCTCCTTGAACGGTTTTTGTCAAATGGTAATTGTTCCCAATTTGACCGCTAACCAAATGGTTGATCGACTAGTTGGTCCAGGAGTGGTATATACTAATCCAACATTGACTTGCCCTACGAATGCAAGTGGTAAATTTGGTAATGGAACGCTCACTACTATTACTATAGATAGTGGTATTGTTTTGACGACTGGATCTGCAATTCAAGTCAATTCACCAGCAGCGGTTTCTGCAAGCACCTCCAATGGAACGAATGGTGGCGATGCTAATTTACAAAATGCTGCAACGGGATCTATATTTGATTTGTGTAAGTTAGAATTTGATTTTGTGCCTATTGGAGATACTGTGAAATTTTATTATCGTTTTGGTTCAGATGAATATCCAAATTTTACCTGTTCAAGTTTTAATGATATATTCTCGTTTTTTATTTCTGGTCCTGGCTATGGTGTGCCTACAAATGTCGCATTGATTCCCGGTACAAACTGTCCTGTATCGATTAATACTGTCAATGGGTCAACATCAAATCCGTGTGGTTCAGTTACGGCACCTTGTGCTCCACCAAACAATGCGTTATTTGTAAATAGTGCTTTTTCTACATCGGTAGTCTATAGTGGGTTAACCGCTAAATTGTTAGCTAAAGCTGCTGTTACACCATGTTCAACTTACCATATGAAATTTGCCATTGCAGATGTATTTGACCAAATATTGGACTCAGGCGTTTTTTTAGAAGCAAATAGTTTTACATCGGAAGCAGCCACTGTTTCTGCAGTTTCGTCGTCAAATAATATTCCAGCTGTAAATCCCTTTGCAATTGAAGGATGTACAGGCGCTACGATTACAATTTCAAGACCAAACCCTAAGCCTTATGCTCAAAATGTTAGTTTGACCTATACAGGAACTGCAACTATTGGTGCAGATTGTAACGTTTTACCCAGCTTTGTAACAATACCTGCAAATGGAGTATCTGCAAGTTTAACTATTAATCCAGTTTTGGACGCATTAATAGAGGGGACTGAAACTGTAAAAATTTATATTTATGGAACCTTATGTGCTAACACAATAACTGATAGTATAACTGTTGATATACAAGATTATCCTTATTACAATGTAACAGATAATGATACGATTTGTCTTGGTCAAACAAAAGTGCTGTCTGCAATTCCTTCTCCTGCAAATGCAAACTTGACGTTTAGCTGGGCACCACCTGCTACATTGTCTCCTACAACAGGTACTACAGTCACGGCATCACCTACGACTACGACTACTTATACAGTTACATCCACGTATCCTGGATGTCCAACAAAAGATTCAACTATAACAATATATGTTGAACCGACACCAACAATTTCATTGAGTGGAATTGATATAACATGTTTTGGAGGTAATAATGGCTCAATTACAGCAAATGGAAATGCAACATATTTGCCTATTTCATACGCATTGAATCCAAGTAATGTAGTACAAGTTTCAAATCCAACTACTTTCAATAATTTAGGAGCTGGCTTTTATACAGTAACCATAACGAGTAGCGCGGGTTGTACAGCTACATCTTCAATTTCGTTAATTGCACCTCCTGTTTTGATTGCTAGCGCATCAGGAACAGCAATACCCTGCGTTGCTGGTTCTGCAACTATTACAGCAAGTGCTGTTGGAGGTACTCCAGGTTATCAATATGCAATCAATGGTGGAACATATCAAGGCTCGCCTGTTTTTCCAAATTTATTGACCGGTACTTATACCATTTCTGTAATTGATGTCAATAATTGTATTTCAACAACTATTGTGGCTATAAATCAAGCGCCACCAATTGTCGTAACTTCGAACGTAACCCCAATAAATTGTTATGGAGATTTAGCATCCGTTTCTATTGGTGTTTCAGGTGGAAATCCTCTTTATCAATACAGTCTAAATGGAAGTCCATTTCAAGCGTCTAATACTTTTACAAATTTGTTAGCTGGGAATTATACTGTCGTAGTTAGTGACGCTTCAAATTGTACCGAATCAACTTTGATTTCAATAATTCAACCTAGTCAATTAAATGTTTCAAGTACTGCAAATCCTATAAACTGTCAAGGTGGAAATACAACTGTAAACGTATCTGCATTGGGTGGAACTCCTACTTATCAATATAGTCTAAATAATGGCCCAATCCAATCCTCTTCAGTTTTTTCAACAGTTTTGGCAGGTACTTATACAATTACAGTTAGTGATTTGAATAATTGTACCGCAACGACAATTTTACTTATTTCTGAGCCTACTCCTATGACTTGGTCTTCATTTACACAAAATATGCCACCATGTACAAATGCAAATCTTGGGCAGATAAGCGCTACTGCATCTGGTGGTGTTCCAGGATATACTTATGTTTTGAATCCGGGAGCTGTATCAAACACGATAGGTCAATTTAATAACTTAGCTCCAGGTACATACACTGTAACTGCAACAGATTTAAATAATTGTTCTTTAGCAAATGCGACAACATTAATTGTTTCAACTCCACCTGTATATACAAGCATAAGTTCTACAGATGTAGATTGTTTTAATGGTGCAATAGGAAGTATACAAGCTGCTGCAGTAGGTCAAGGTTCTATAACTTATAATCTGCAACCAGGGGCAATAAATAATACAAATGGTAATTTCTTTTTCTTACTTGCTGGTATTTATACTGTAACAGCTTCCACATCTAATGGGTGCTCAGCAACTACAATTGTGACTATTTTACAACCAAACCAATTGTTAGCAACATTAAGCGCAAGTCCTATACTTTGCGCAGGATCAACTTCGACATTAACTGTAAATGCAAATGGAGGAATACCAACTTATCAATACAACATCAATGGAGGGGTATTTCAAAGTAGTCCTGTATTTTCAAATTTAAATACTGGCATTTATACAGTTAATGTAACTGACTTAAATGCATGTACAACCATTGCTACAATTTCTATTGTTGCTTCCTCTCAACTACAATTAAATTCTACAGCGGGAACTATACTTTGTAATGGCGGCACAACAACTATTTCAAATACAGTTGTTGGAGGTACTCCTAATTACCAATTTAGTATCAATGGAGGAGCATCTCAAGCTTCATCTAATTTTTTAAATATTGCAGCCGGAGTTTATACAATTGTCGTTTCAGACCAAAATAATTGCACAGGAAGTACAATTATAATGCTCACCGATCCAACACCAGTACAATGGACATCAGTGAGCAGTACAGATATATTGTGCAATGGTGGATCTGACGGTACAATCAGTGCATTA
>JBILCF010000136.1:0-7987 GCA_044353325.1 Chitinophagaceae bacterium
TGGGTTTGACTTTGGTTTGATGTTGCTGGTGCTAATGTTCCTGATGCTGGTGTTACAGTTACAGTTACACTGCTTGTAGCACTACATCCGATACCATCTGTACCTGTAACAGTATACGTTGCTGTAGTTGTTGCTACAAATGGTGTATTGTCTGTTAAACCACCTGACCATGCGTATGTGCTTGCACCACTTCCTGTTAATGTCAATGAAGTAGCTGAGCAAATATTAAGAGCAGAGGCATTTGCAGTAACAACAGGATTTGGATTTAATGTTACAGACAAAGTTGCAGTAGAAGAACAACCACCTTGAGTTACAGTTACTGTATAAATACCAGAAGTAGTTGCAGTAATACTTTGTGTAATTGCACCACCTGGAGCCCAAGTGTAATTTAAAGCAGCGCCTTGTGCACTTGTAGCTGTGTAGCTAATAATATTCTGCCATAAATTTTGAGCATTAGGTGAAGGTGAGTGGAAATTTGGTGAAGTAGCACCACCAAAGAAAACTAACCCTGAACCCCATGTTTTTTCAGCAAATACCGTCAAAGCGCCACCGTCTGTCATTAAAGGTGTAATACCTCCACCTGAAACCGTAGCATGCGCATATGAACCTCCAGTATACGGTCCTGCACCAGAAGGTGTAAATGGTCCATTAAATATAGGATGGGCTGGCACAATACCTGTTGCAGTATTTATAAAATTTGGATAAGTATTTACAACACCACCAAAGCCCCAATTCACTGTTCCTCCACCTTGTGGTCCATTGTTCATAAACAAACGACCACCAGCATTAACCCAGTTTTCAATTGTTGAAATGTTAGCAGCGATATAATTATTGAATGAAGTATAATTTCCATCAGAACCTTCTAAAAACACAAATTGTGTACTTGGTACAAATACTGAAGCAGGAGTTGCTGCTGCAAAAGTTGTTGTGAAATAGTTTCCAGCACCAAATACGGCATCCATTGCGGTTGTATTATTTCCTGTTCCCCAAGGATTAGCATCTCTGATATAATAGCGAGCACCTGCTGGTGGTACTACTTGACCCAATGGAGCTGTCAATGTAGGATTTACACCACAAGCCAAAGGATTTACTGGTGATTGTGTAATTGTTGCTGTTGGAACAGGCTCAACAAGAACACTTGTTGTAGCAGTACCAATACATCCTATACCATCAGTTACAGTTGCAGTATACACCTGTGTACCATTTGCCCCTGGTGTAACACTTGTTGTTTGTGCAGCAGGCGTTGCAATAGTTGCTGGACCAGTCCAAGCATATGATACAGTTTGAGTAGAAGTAATTGTAACATCATCAATATTCCATGAACTTACTGTAAATACGCCTGTTGAACCTACATCATGGCCAAATCGAACTTGGAAGTTTGCATTGATATACGGTGTAACGTTAAATGTTTGTGGTGTCCATGCTGCGTCTATAATTCCAGGGCTTGGACCTGAAACCCAAATATTGACCCAAGCACTGCCATTCCATACATCAACATAGTTTTGCATAAATGGCGTGTAATCACTATTTAAAAAACGTTGAAAATTTAATTCTGCATTTGCTAATCCTGTTAAATTGATAACCGGACTTGTGATATAGTAAGGTACATGTAAACTTGTACTTGCATTTCCTCCAATTACAACACCAGCTACACCATTATCGGCAGTTGGAGTTGCATCAACAGAAGGATCTGCATTACCATAATTTTGGCCAGAACTTGCAGTAGCTGAACCAATAGCCCATTCTGTACCGAGTGTCCAACCTTGACTGTTGTTAGCAAAGTTTTCAGTAAATACAGTTATCAGTGGAGATACGTTTGATGTCATTGACAATGATGAAGAACCACCAGCACACAAAGAAGTTGGAGTAGCAGATGCAACAACTGTTGGTAATGGGTTAACTGTAAATGTAGATGCACTATTTATTGTACCACCAACTGTGGTTACAGCAATAGTACCAGTAGAGCCGGCAACTGCCGGAACAGCAGTAATTTGTGTAGCAGAATTAACAGTATAAGATAAAGCTGGAACACCGCCGAAAGTAACAGCAGAGGCTCCTAAAAAGTTAGTACCAGTTATTACTACAGATGCAGAACCTGCACAACCTGAGGTTGGTGCAAAACTTGTAATAGTAGGAGGAGTAGGTGGCACTGGTGTAAATGAAATACATTCATTAGCAGGTGATGTCCAACTTGTAGCATTTCTACCAGCTACTGTATAAGCTGATGCACCATTTTGGATACCCATTGTAGAGGTTCTTCCAGCATGATCATTATTGGCAGACAATATTCTAATTTCACCTGTAGTTTCATATAATTGTATTTGAACTGTAGCTTGATTGGCTGGAGAACAACAATATCCAATGTTATTGTAGTTAATGATAAAAATACGATTTGGTGCTACACCAACAGTGAGGTAATCATATTGTGTACTACCTATCGTGTACATATCATCCCAACTCCAAGCAATTATTGTTGAAGCTAATGACGCATTAGGCATAGATTGCCCTGAACAACATCCACTTCCGATACCTGCATCGAAAGATAGAAAACCATTTGTTGATACGTTACAAGTAGAATAGTTTGTGCCGAAAAAATTAAAGTTAAATCCTATAGGGACTGCGTTGGTTACAACATCATCACCCGATATCAATGGCGAACCAGTTCCAGCTATAGGTGAATATGCACAAGAACCTTGTGTATATATAACTTGAGCTTTTGCTACAGCAAAAGTCAAGAAACACGTTAAAAATAAGAATAGAAATTTTTTCATTTAGTTAGTTTTAGATTGAGTTTCGATTAAATTTAATTTATTAATATAGTCTTTTCCGTACACAATTTTCAAAGAACTTTTGCGAATGCAACGATTCAATTGTTTGTTTGAAATATTGTTGATCAATTGTGATTGAACCTTTTCGGATGAAATCTGAAAGTTTTCGCCAAAAAGCTTAACCAATTGTGCCTTTAAATCAGGGCAATCATTTACAAGGTTTTTCAGTTCATGCTCATTCGAGTTCTGAGTTGTGGTTTGAGAATTTCTGCTGTTCTGACCTTGCATAGTTGATACAAAGTAGAAACTGAACAGAAAGAAAATGTAGAGAATTTTTTTCATAAATTTTTTGTTTAATTTTAATTGCAAATGTACAAAAACATATTAACACTTTAAAAATATTTAGAATAATGCAGACTTTTAAGGGTATTTGGTAGTTTTCATTGAGAAATTGGTATGTTATTGTATTTATTTGTATATGTTAGATATTAATTATACAATAAAAATGAAAGCAATTTTCAGTTATTTCTATCGTTTAACGCTAATTTACCTCAGCTTTTAAAAAATAAATGCAGACTCTCTTGACTGTTTCTTCAATATTTGCAAAAGCAAAATTATCAATCTTACTTAAAACATGTTTATTGCTATAATGTTTGATCTCTTGTGAGGCTCTAGCAGTTTCCTTAGAAATAGTAGCTTGTTTGTTGGTAATCAAGCTTTTAAGATATGAAAATCGCCACACTAATTCTGTCATCCATTTGGATGCTTTTTTGTACGGTGGTTTTTTGTTCATGGCCAATGCCATCTGGGTAAAAATATACTGATAAGAATAATTTCCTGTTGAAAGTATAAATTGCTCTCCTGAAATTGTGCTATTCATCAGTATCATCATGATGTTGACTACATCTTTTACATCTACCCAAGCTGTTTCGCCTGAGGTATAATAGGGAAACTCATTATAGACGAGCTGAAATAAATTTGTACTGCTTTTTTCCCAATCGCCTTCACCTAAAATAATAGCAGGGTTTACTATAACTGCATTTAATCCTTCTGCTATGCCTCTCCATACTTCCATTTCAGCCTTTTGTTTACTTATTGCGTATTGAGAATGGGGTTCATTTGTATCCCATTCCGATTTCTCAGCAACTAGGGTAGGGTAGGTTTCATTGCCCAATGAAGCGATAGAACTCATATACACCAATTTATCGACCTGATGTTCAAGGGCAATATTGATGACATTGGCTGTACCCTCCACATTGATTTCCATCATGCGTTCGGCATATCGAGGGTCGTAGCTTACGATTGCTGCACAATGATATACTGTTCGAATTCCTTTAAAGGCTTCGTCAAGTTGGTTTACGTTTAAAATGTCACAATTAACCCATTCTATCTGATTATCAACAGTTTCGGGCAATGTTTTGGTTAAATTGGAATGGTATAAAGCTCTTACAGAATAGCCTTCAATGCTTAATTGTTTGATTAAGTGTAAACCAACTAAACCTGATGCGCCTGTTACTAGTACCATTGATTTATTTGGTGATGCGTTATACAACACCTTTAAATTGTCCTAAAAATCGAACATCATTTTCAGAAAGTATGCGAATATCTTTTATTCCGTATTGCATCATGGTCGTTCGTTCTACACCCATACCCCATGCAAAGCCAGTATATTTTTCTGGATCTATACCGCAATTGGACAAGACATTGGGATGAACCATACCACAACCTAATATTTCTACCCATCCGGTATGCTTACATACATTGCAGCCTTTGCTATCGCAAATGAAACAACTGACATCCATCTCGGCACTTGGTTCTGTAAATGGAAAATATGAAGGTCGGAATCTTACTTTAACCTCTGCACCAAACATTTCTTGCACAAAATGATATAATGTTTGCTTCAAATCGGCAAATGATACGTTTTCATCAATATACAAGCCTTCAACTTGGTGAAAAAAACAATGTGCCCGGGCTGAAATAGTTTCGTTTCGGTATACTCTACCTGGAAAAATTTGTCGAATAGGCAATTTCCCTTCTTTCATTACTCTGACTTGTACACTACTTGTATGTGTTCTCAATAGCCAATCAGGATCTTTAGAAATATAAAAAGTATCCTGCATATCGCGAGCTGGGTGGTTTTCGGGTAAGTTGAGTGCATTGAAATTGTGCCAATCATCTTCTATTTCTGGCCCTTCAGCAACGCTGAAGCCTATTTTTTCAAAAATAGAAATCATTTTATTCATAGTCAACTGAATAGGGTGTCTAGCACCTAATTCAGAAGGATAGGATGGTAAAGTATAATCAGTTGTTGTATCTTGAGAAGATGCACCACCTTCTTTTGACTGTTTATACTCATCATATTTTGTTTCAGCAAATTGTTTGAATTCATTGAGCCTAGCACCAAATTCTTTTTTTAAATCGGATGAAACATGCTTCATTTCACTCATTAATTGTTTGACCAAACCCTTTGAACCTAAAAAACGGATACGATAATTTTCTATTTCATCTGCTGTTTTTAGCTCTATGGCGTCAATCTCTTTTTTGAGTAATTCAATTTTCTCTGCTAGTTCTTGCATCCTACAAAGGTAGGTTTAAAATTATTATTTGGAAATTTGGAACACAATTTTCATTTATTATAATGCATAATCCTTTAAATATTATATAAAGTGAACTAGAAATTATACAATTACATCACTATAGTTTTTATATTTGTTGCTTAATTTGTTATCATTTGATGAAATTTTACCCCCTTCTGTTCATTTTAATATTTGGTTTACAGTCTAAGGTCTTTGGTCAGTTGACCTCTTCAGATAGTACTTTTTTTAGTTCCATTTTTACAGATACTAAATACGCTGACGATACAACGTTTCCTGGAAATTGGTTTATTCATGATTCAGTTCAAGATATCCTTACGTTCAATCAACAATTAGATTCTATATTTAAGTACTCCATCGAAGATTTTAATAAAATAGACTCAATAATCGTTGAAGATTATTTTTCTTTTGATTCTGTTCGAAATACAACCTACGCCAACTATCCTTTTGTTTTTACTCAAACAAATCCCCTTGTATATTTAGATTTTAAATTGCTTGGAAAAAAAGGACGATCTTATGCTTATTTATTCAACTCTTTTACTAACCAAACATGTAAAACTGCTTATCTCATTGTACCTGGTGGAGGCGAAAATCAATCAACAAGTATAGTTCAAGGTATGGGATATCATAACCTTAATTGTACTATAGTCAATAACTTGATGAATAGTGGCGATGTATACACTATGGTTAAACCTAATGAAGATGCCAGAGCAATATATTGGTTAGATAAACGACTAAACTCCTATTTGGTTTCTCATCTGGATAGTATAAACAAAAATTATGGGGTTAATTATTTAATAGAATTAGTCGCATTAATAAAAAACTTGAAAAAACAATATACTAAAGTTGTTGTATTGGGCGCCTCCGAAGGTGGATATGCTTCTTTATTGGCAAGTCTTGTTACTGAACCAGATGCGGTTATGGTTTCAGCAGGTTATTCTGTAGGCTTTGATTCTTCTATTTACTCAAAAGATATTTTACGTTTACGATTTGATAGTTTGGTAGATTTTACTACTTCCTATAGCTTGAAACAAAAAATTGATACACAAAGTACTAAATACTTGTTCACTTGGGGCAATTATGACGGAATTACATTGATGCAAATGGAATATGATTCTGCTTCGACTCAAAATTATTTTTACAACAGCTTAAATTGTTCTTTTTATTACAACTATAATTTCCATTCTTTTCCAGGATGTGCTATAATAGATAGCTTTTCGGCTGGAATACCATATAGAAATACCGTTCGGTTTACACCTATGAGCAGTACTCCAGATTCAATTGTAAGTGAAATTCAAGTTTGTGGGAATAATTATCTAAAAATTGAGGTTTATAGAGACACTACTTTATATACAACTATCATGAATCCATCTCCCTTAAATTATATCACCCTATCAGATTCTGGCGCTTATACTTTAAGAAATATTATGACATTGGATTCAACCGTATACTATTGCTACGATACCATTGTTTTACATAAGATTACAGTTCCAAATGCTTTAAATGAAATTGACCATTCAAACTATTCAATATCATGTACAAATCCAGTGTTCGAAATCTTGAATATTGAAAATAGTTTTACAAATGGCTTTTCTGATTATACGCTATACAGTTTAGATGGACATATTTTATACCAATGGAAAAGCGCTTCTAAAAATTCGTCTGTAAATGTTAGCACTTTAGCTGCTGGTTTGTATATACTTCATGTGAGTAATTCTACTTCTACCTCTAGTACTAAAATACTAAAACAATAGTGTAACTTTATTTGATTCAAAAGAATCGGTAAATTATAATTCGTCAAACGTATTTCCCTGACTCAAATCGCCAGTTTCATAGCCTTTTTTAAACCAATACATGCGTTGTTGGGAAGTGCCATGCGTAAACGCATCTGGAACTACATATCCTTGGGCTTGTTTTTGCAATCTATCGTCACCTACTGCATTGGCCGCGCTGAGTGCTTCTTCAATGTCGCCTTCTTCTAAAGTATTGTGCAAGGCTTCATTATAATGTGCCCAAACACCAGCATAAAAATCAGCTTGTAATTCCATGGCAACAGATAATTTATTGGCTCCAGATTCGTTTTGTCTGGATTGTAATTGTCTTACTTTAGTCGTTGTACCTAATATATGCTGTATATGATGTCCTACCTCGTGCGATATAACATACGCAAAAGCAAAATCGCCGTGTGCGCCCAAACGTTTGGTCAATTCATTGAAAAAACTCAAGGATAAATAGATTTTTTCATCGGCAGGACAATAAAATGGACCGGTTTGCTCATTAGCCATACCACAAGGAGATTGATATTGCGATCTAAATATGACCATAGTCGGTTCTCTGTATTGTGAATTATTTTGCGCAAACAACTGATTCCACACTTTTTCATTGTCGGCTAATGTGACTGATGCGTATTGAAACAAATTCTTTTCTTCTTGAGTCTCTTCGCCACTTTCAGTACTTTGTTGGGTAGTATTTGAACCTGCAAAATCGGATAATAATCGAAGTGGAAAATTTTATTTTATCTGTTTGAACAAGAGTTCAATCATCCATCGATACTTATATATATTGGCTATTTCAGTGGATTTCAGACTCATATTGTTCGTAATAAACACATACTTTTTTCCATCT
>JBILCF010000024.1:0-21171 GCA_044353325.1 Chitinophagaceae bacterium
TGAAAGCGTTGATTAAGAAATAAAGTTCTCTTAATTCCATTTACAAAGCATCTATACTTTTCAGATGCAAAGAAATTTAATGTTCTATTTCATAAACAAACTAAATATCTCTGTGTTTAGTTCACTAGGTGTTGCGAAGTATTTGTGAAACCACACACTATGCAAGAAGTTTGAAGTTTCTGCTTCAGCTTATTCAATGTTACTGTCGTTGATGGATAGCCGAGACAGTCGTGGAAAGCCCCTGACGCTTCGGTCAGGGCTTGGAGTAATGGCTCGAAGTAGATGATTAGGTTTGTCAGTCTAGCTCCTGATGATTTAGTATTATATATTTAAAACTTGAACAACGATTAAGAACTTAAAACAAACTACCCATTTCGCCTTTCCATTTGCTTTCGAGGCGGAGATGTTTGTATGCTTTTTCAGTCGCTTCGCGACCTCTCGGTGTACGTAGAATGTAGCCTTCTTGTATTAAAAATGGTTCGTACACTTCTTCTATTGTACCGCTTTCTTCACCCACTGCTGTGGCTATATTGTTGATGCCTACTGGTCCACCTTTGAATTTGTCAATAAGTGTAAATAGTATTTTATTGTCCATTTCATCAAGTCCATTGGCATCGACTTTGAGTGCTTTGAGCCCATGCTCTGAAATGCCTAAATCAATAACACCATTGCCTAAAATCTGTGCAAAATCGCGCATACGACGCAATAAGCCATTGGCTATACGCGGTGTGCCACGGCTGCGACGCGCTATTTCGCGGGCAGCATCGGAAGTTATTTTGACTTGCAGGACTTGCGCACTTCGCCAAACTATTTTTTCTAATACTTCCAACGGATAATATTCTAAACGTGACTTGATTCCAAAGCGCGATAATAGAGGAGAGGTGAGTAATCCCGAACGAGTGGTAGCGCCAACCAATGTGAATGGATTCAAAGCGATTTGAATACTTCGTGCATTTGGTCCACTATCGATCATGATATCAATTTTGAAATCTTCCATGGCAGCATACAAATATTCTTCAACTACAGTACTCAACCGATGAATTTCATCGATAAAAAGCACATCGCGCGGTTCGAGGCTTGTCAATAATCCTGCAAGGTCTGCTGGTTTTTCGATGACGGGTCCGCTCGTTTCTTTGATGCTGACACCTAATTCGTTGGCCACAATACGGGACAAAGTGGTTTTGCCCAAACCTGGAGGTCCGTGAAACAACACATGGTCAAGAGATTCTCCTCTTTGATTGGCTGCTTGTATAAAAATAGTTAGGTTTTCAATCAATTCTTTTTGCCCTGAAAAGTCATCTATACTCGAGGGTCTGATGGTATTTTCAAATTCTCGATCGGTGGCTTGTCCAGAATTGTCTGCTTGTAGATTAGGATTTTCCATTGAAATCCAAAGTTAAACTTTTTTAGAGAATCATAAAAGGAAAGAATTTGCTTTTGTGTGCTTATTTTCGCTCAAAATAATTGGTATGAAGTATTTTTTAGGTTTTGTGTTGCTTTGTTTAGGTCATTTTGCATCAGGTCAAAGTAAGATTACATCGCTGATCATGGAACGCACTTCCTGCTTTGGGAAGTGTCCAGCATATCAAGTTGAAATTAAAAGCAATGGCGATGTGTTTTACCTAGGCATAAAAGATGCAGAATTTGATGGTAGTATAAAAGGGAAGTTGTCCATGGCTGAATTTGCGAAACTGAAAAATAAATACATGAAGTATGAATTTTTGAAATTGCCATCTCAATATAAAGTCAAAGCTTCTGATTTGTCTAAAGTGCATTTGACTATGACTGTAAATGGCAAAACAAAATCGATACGCAATGCCAATGAAGGGCCACAATACTTAACAGATTTAGCTGAGGATATTCAAACCTTGGTAGGAAAAAAAATAGTCTGGAATAAAAAGTCTTTTGTAAAAAATAAAAAGAATATACCTACTGTTCAGCATCCTGAATGGGAGACAATAGATCCACCTCAGACAGCTGGTGAAGTAGTAGATCCTCCACAAGAACCTGAGGTGTTTACTGTTGTAGAACAAATGCCAGAGTTTCCTGGAGGCAATGATGCTTTGATGAAGTTTATTCGTGATAATCTAAAATATCCTGAAATAGCTAAAGAAAATGGTGTACAAGGTAAAGTGATTTGCGGCTTTGTAGTAAGCAAAGAAGGAGAAGTCTATGATGTGCGTGTACTTAGAGGTATAGGCAGTGGTTGCGACCAAGAAGCCGTTAGAGTGATAAAAATGATGCCCCAATGGACACCTGGTAAACAAAATGGAAGACCAGTGAACGTTAAATTTAATTTACCAATCAGTTTTAAGTTACTATAAATTTTGATCAAAAGAATGAACATGAAGAATACGATTTTGATATGTATGTTGCTCCTTCAAGCAACTTTTGCAAAAGGCCAAACACGTTTTAACGATAATGCATTTAGATCGTCGGACAATAAAATGTATTGGCAAAACAGAAAACCATTTGCCGGCTATTGGCAACAAGATGTTGCTTATAAAATAGATGCAAATATCGATGAACGAACAAATATTATTACAGCTACTGAGGAGCTAACTTATTGGAACAACTCTCCAGATGAATTGCAATTTGTCTATTTTCATTTGTACCAAAATGCATTTACCAAAGGTTCTTATTTAGAAGAATTGCAACGAGTGAACAAACAACCCATAAAACGAATGGGCAAATACCAAGCGCAAGGTTTGGGTACCATTGTAGAAAATATGACCGTTGATGGCAAGAAAGTAAAAACTGAATTGGACAATACAATCCTAAAGGTTTACTTGCCAAAAGCACTTAAACCCGGCGAATCAGTTGTGTTCAAAATGGACTTCGCTACTTTTTTTGATCGTGGTGATTTTAGACGACGTATGGCATTATACAATTCTTATGGTTTTCCGCATTACAATGGTGTGCATTGGTATCCTCGTATCAGTGTGTATGACATCAAAAAAGGATGGGATACGGATCAGCACTTAAACAAAGAATTGTATGGCGATTTTGGCTTATTTGATGTAAAACTCACATTTGCTGCAAACTATGTTGTAGAAGCTACAGGTGCGTTGCAAAACGAGTCTGAAGTATTGCCTGCTGATTTGCGAGCAAAGCTCGACTTGAAAAATTTTGCCAATAAACCATGGAACGAAAAACCTTCAACTATTACTCCCTACGATACCGTAAATCATAAAACATGGCATTATATTGCCAATAATGTCCATGATTTTGCCTTTACAGCCGATCCAAGTTATCGTATTGGCGAAACGGTTTGGAATGGTATAAGATGTATAGCTATCGTTACTGAACCACATGCTTCGAAATGGCAAACAGCTTCAGATTATGTGGCTAAAATCATTCAAACTTTTTCTGAAGATTTTGGGATGTACGAATACCCTAAAATGGTAGCAGCTGATGCCAACGATGGTATGGAATATCCAATGTTGACTTTGGATGGTGGTGCCGAACCTGACTTTCATGGTTTGTTTGCCCACGAAATAGGACACAACTGGTTTTACGGAATGATTGGAAATAACGAAACTTATCGTGCCGCTTTGGATGAGGGTTTTACGCAGTTTTTAACAGCATGGGGTTTGACCAAAATAGATGGTGAAACCATGATTGAAACCCCAGAGAAAAACAAATACAAACGTAAACGTCGCGAACTTAAGTTGACTATAGATCGTAATGTATACAATCGATATATGTTTGATGCTATGCGTGCCGAAGATAAAGCTTTGAATACACATTCAAATGATTTTCATAGTGCGATAGCGCACGAAAATGGTTACAGCAATGTTTATCATAAAACAGCTACCATGTTGTATAATCTACAATATTTATTGGGCGATGAACTGTTTCAAAATGCTATGAAACATTATGTAGCCAAATGGAAAATAGCTCATCCTTATTTTGAAGATTTTAGACAAAGTATCATAGAGTATACCCATCAGGATTTAAACTGGTTTTTTGACCAATGGCTCGAAACTACTAAATCAATAGATTATGGTATTACATCCGTTAAGAAAACGGGCATGAAAGATGAATACACCATTAAATTCAAACGTTATGGTCAAATGCAAATGCCAATAGATTTTGGTATAAAAGCCAAAAATGGTACCGAACATTTGTATACAATTCCAAATACTTATTTTAAAAAGGAAACCAAAGGAAAAATGCTCAAACAATGGTATGGATGGGATTTGCTTTATCCAACTTACTCAACTAAAGTCGTTATACCATCTGGCATACAAGCTGTACAAATAGATCCGACACATCGCTTAGCGGATGTCAATATGTTGAACAACTACAAACGTCAAGGCATATTTACACCAGAAAAATTACATGTGAAATTTGAAAATTATGTGAACAATGCACCAACTTGGAAAAAATACAATGCCTTTGTTCGTCCTGATATTTGGTGGAATGCAATAGATGGAATGAAATTTGGTATCAACTACACTGGAAGTCATATGAATTATGCACGTAAATTGTATACGTCTGTTTGGTTCAATTCGCGCATATTGGCACTTCAAAAATATCAACCTTTTGAAGGTGAAAGTTGGTGGAAAGGAATATCTCCAATTGATTATACCTTACGCTACGAAACACCTTTTCGAAAGTTGAATCCTAAAATGAGTTGGGGGATAGATACTCGTTTTATCGAAGGGTATGGACGTCATAGTGCTTATGCTTTTTATCAATTGAATACTCGCAATGTGATACGATTGGAAGCTACTACATTATATCGTGCAGGTACTTTATCTCATGCATATCCTTTGTTTCAAAACGAATGGAGTTCTTACTTAAATGCTGGTACTAGAACTTCTACTCAAAATGCATACATGCAAGCACAATGGACAAACAAATACAGCTATGCAAAAGGTATGGGCAATCAAACCATAACCATCCGTGCGCCGTTTACAACATCATATGCATATATACAAGGTGAACAATTAAATCAACACCGATTACACAAACTAGAATTAAAAACACGTTTGTTTGCTCGATTTGGTTTAGGCAATACAATACCAACCGAAAGCGCATTGTATTTGCAGGGAGCAAATCCTGAGGAGATGATGGAAAATAAATTCAATCGATCTCAAGGTATTGTTCCTGCTTCCATGGGCGGTTTTTCTACATCAGATTTTGCGACCTGGCACTCAGGTGGGGGCTTAAATTTAAGAGGCTATAATGGATATTATGCTATTGACCAAGATACAGCAGGTGGTGTTCAATATCTAAATTATAAAGGCAGAAGTGGAGCTGCCATCAATATTGAAATTGATTTTGATCAGTATATAAAATTCAGACCTAAAGTATTGCGTGACTATTTTCATTTAGATATGTATGTATTTGGCGATGCAGGCATTATGAGTCGATCTACCTTAAATACCAACAATATACCCGAGTTGAACCCTATTAGACAGTGGAGCAAAATCCGAATGGATGCAGGACTAGGCACAGCATTGACGATTAAAAAGTTTGGTCCTTTTGAAAAAATACAACCGATCACAATCCGATTTGATATGCCATTCTTCTTGAGTTCACCACCATTTGCAAAACCTGATTTTGTAAGTTTTCGTTGGGTAATGGGTGTAAGTCGAGCGTTTTGATTTGAGTTGGAAGTTGTGAGTTGTAAGTTGCAAGTTGCAAGTTGCAAGTAGAAAATTGAGAGAAGTGAAATGATTAGTTTTACACCGAATCATTCATTCTTTCTGTCTTTATTCCTCTATCAACTTGATCCCGGATACATCAGCTTTGCCATTTTTCAAAAACGCCATAGTCAACCTATCAGCTTGACAGTCTTCCAATATAAGTCTTTTAAGTTTTGCATTTTTGAAAAAGCAGTTTTTAAGTATCACATTTTTAAATGTCACTCTTGAGAATGCACAATTGTCAAAGGAACAATTCTCCATTATACCATTAAATATTAAATTTGTCAATTGAGTTTTAGAGAGCCTTTTTATCTAGCCTTCGGAATGATGTGTAAGCGAACATTTCGAAAAGCTTGAGTTGATATCTTTTTATAGAATAAGACTTCTAAAGATTTTTATTCATAAAATTTAAAAAAAATCATAATATTGCAATTCAAAAAAAACATGAAAAAGGTATTATTTAGTCTTCTTGTTATCGTTATTTTATCTTCTTGTGGTAAAGACAAAACTACAACTACGACAACTACAACTCAAACCACTGCTCAAATAATCCAAAATAAATGGAACTTGATTAGTATTAAGGATATTCAATATGTTGGATCTTCAACATCAATTATTGATACCGTTTATGATTATGGAATGGTTGGGGATTATGTACAGTTTAACTCAAACAATACTGCATATTATAAAATTGCAGGTTCGTTAGATACTGTTACCTATAATTTATTGAGTGATACAAAAATGACATTTGATGGGGATACTTTTACAATAAATACATTGACTACCTCAGATATGGTAATGACTTATTACGGACGAGAAACAAATCCTGTAAATAACTGGGACAATGTATTAGTACTTAAAAAATAAATGATAGTTTCCCGAGGGTATAAAAGTGAGAGATTATACTGACCTACCTGAAGGAATCAAGTTTCTTTCTGATTGAATATAATATGAACAGCTTATGCTGCTTTTTTTATTTAGTTTCTTTAAACGTATTGACTTTAAAGTAAACTTTTTAGTCATTATTCTTTTTTTTATAAGATAAAAATCATTTAAGTTTTTTCAAGTAATGTAAAACATAAAAGGCTGCTCATTAAGGGCAGCCTTTTATTCTATGTAAAGAAATTGTTTTAATTGACATGCAATTTTTGAACAGATTTCATACCATTCAAATTTTCTTGAATTAAATAAATTCCAGCATTCCATCCTTGACAATCAATTTGTTTATGTTGACCTGTTTTCAAATCAAACTCCTGAATCAAGCGACCAGTCATATCCATTATTTGTATGTTTCTATCTTCTTTGGAGTTGTATAATTTAAAAGAGCCTTGGGCTGGATTAGGTGCAATACTAATTCCTTTTTCCATTTCTATATTTTTAATACTCAAACTGCCAGAAGTGGGTTGAATAACGATATCATTGTAAATAAAGTTTTTGTTTGTATGGGTGCTTTGAGTAGCATTGATAACGATGTTATCAGGTATGCTTGCTCTATTTAACAATTCACCATAAACTCTATATGTACCATTTGGAAGGTTTCCAAAACTATAATTTCCATTTGAACTAGGTTTTGTATACGCAACCGGTGTAAGGGTAGTTTGGTCTATTAAAATCAAAGTAATATCCTCTGAAGATCGCGTTGGTTTATTTGCCCCTTGAAACACATTGCCCGATATAAATCCATTACCTCCATTGTTTACACCATAAGACATGTAAATATCTTTAGTATATGTATTTCCAAACAATGTAACGACTTGTGCATCGTACCACATGATAGCACTATTGTAATAAGTAGGGATATTAAAGGCATAGTTTGGACTCGATGTATTTAGAGCTACTTTAATCCTGTAATCATCTATTGGTTTGTTATTAAATGTATACATACCTTGGCTGTCAGTCAATGTAGAATCAATAGCATCTAATGTTCCACCTGTGATGAGTTTAATTAAGTATACTTTGGCTTCATTTGCACCTACTGGTGAATAAGAAAATATATTATCTACATTATAAATTCTACCAGCAATATCGTACAATGTTGAAGCAGGAGTGTTCACGACTATTGTTGTACAACTTTGCGTACATGGATTATTATTGGCATCTATAGTTTGTAAACAAACATTGTAAGTGCCACTTTGAGAAAAACTATATGTAAATTGTGGTGTAGAAGAATTGAATACATAATTATTATCTACAAACCAAAGGTAAGAAATAGCATTATTTGAACAACTTCCGTTAAATATATAATCGCTCGAAGATGCAGGAGCTTGTGTAACTGTTAGGCAAGAACTACAAGGAGGAGCATATGTGTAAACAAATTGAAACATACTATCACAGTAGTTATTGTTACTATCTTTTACGAAAATAGCTACAGTATGTGTACCTGGGTTTGCAAATCCTTGTGTAAATGGAACTCCAGGATCTGGAAATACAATACCATTGATATTCCATTCAAGAGATCCATTTACAGGAACTATGCTGCAAGCAGCATTTAATATTACTGAATCTAATGTAGCGTTATTGGTATAGTTGAAACATGGGTAACAATTTGGATTATTGATGATACCGCCATTATAAAAGAAGGTTTGAGTCATACTATCACATGGGTTTAAATTAGCATCACTCAAGACCATTTTTACAGTATAATTTCCTGAAGTAATTAAAGTTGTATTAAAAAATGTAGAAGCAGCTTGTTGCATTTGTACGCCATTCAAATACCATGTCATACTGAAATTGGCTGGATTGTATAATGCGCTTGGAGATCCATCGCAATAAAGAACCCCCAATGGATCTACATAATGACTGAAAAGAGCTAAACATGATTGCATCCCATTGACTGTAATGGTTTGACAAGAAGTATCAGCACAACCTCCAAAAGCGGTATCAGAAACAATACAACATAAATTGTAGGTTCCCGAATTTGCATAAATATAAGTGCCGCTAGGCTGGTTAGTCGTATTGCCATCACCAAAATCCCAAGAATACGTGGCCGTAGGACTTGTATTTCCGTTAGGGTAAAAACTGTATCCGTTAATGCCAATAGGGGAAGCTGTAAAACTTGCATTACAATTATACGAAATCGTAATAGATTGTGTGGACGTATCTGTACAACCATTATCATCTAAAATCATTACTATTGAATATGTGCCAGGAGAAACAAATGGTATTTGAAAATAAGGAAATGGTAATGAAGTGTAATAGTTTCCATCTACATACCATGAGTAATTTGCACCAAACGATGCATTGCTACAAGTAGCATCTAAATTAATATTGTAGGAATTATTGGTATCTGGTGTTGCTGTAAAACATGCGACACAATTCTGAGCCGATACTGAAATAGCTACAAAAGAGAGAATGCATGTCATGATGCACATTGATAGGATTTTTTTCATAATTCCTAATTTACTCACAAAGACGATCATGTTTATGAATCTGTTTGATAATCGAAGCCATAGATGAAACATTAAAACCAATTTATCATCAACAATATCTATAACAAAGTCATTTAATATTACTGATTGTAAAAAAAATGAAACTATTTACTTAATAGTAATTGTTAAGTATGTCTATGAGATTGGGATTGATAAAAAATAAAATTACATTTATTTGCATTTCATCAGCTTAATAATGCGTGTGTCGATGAAGGATAGCCGTGGTGGGAACGACTCCGCCGTGCGGAAGTGGACAACACGAAGTAGCCTATGAATGTAATTCTGCTTGGCTCCAAAAAACTAGAAACAAAAAAAGGCAAACCTGAGTTTGCCTTATATTTTGTGCGCGAGAGGAGATTCGAACTCCCATGCCCTTGCGAGCGCTACCACCTCAAGGTAGTACGTCTACCAGTTTCGCCACCCACGCATTTGGGAGTGCAATACTACGACTTTTTTTGCTGTGTTAAAAACCTTAAGCCTGATTTTTTAGGGTAGAATATAGATTAATCAACTAGTTTTTAGCTAAAACAGCCTTTTAATCTTGCTTTGCAAGTACAGTGGGTTGAAATGCTTTAGCCCAAGCAATGAGTTGTTGTTTTTCGATATCTGTAAGTTTGGCATTTCGATGTATAATGGTATAGCTGTATAGTGGCATCTCATTTTCCTCAATCATTTCTTCGATTTCATGCATTTTTTTGGCTTGGCGTTTGGCTGTATAAGTTTTGAATTCGGAAAAATTGAGCTCGGATTTGCCCTCGTCGATATGGTCTTGTATCCACATACCAAATGGTTGTATATTGGTATACCAAGGGTAGTAGCTATTGTTTGAATGGCAGTCGTTGCAGGCTTTTTGGAGTATATTGTTGACTTCGGACGATGGAGGGTGCACGTTAGTTATATCGTTAGTGGATACGGCTTTAGACATATTGCGCGCTGGTCGATAAAATTGTATTGCGACAAAAATGATAACTACAACGAAAAGGATTTTTTTGAGCATTATAAATATGTTTTATGCACAAAAGTAATACGAATATAGCAGGGTAGTGTATACTATTCGGTATACATATTGCACAATTATGTCAAGATACTGTGGTGCAAAGTATAGTACTTATAACAGTACTTACTTAGCATCTGGCTGACTCAATAAGCCCGCAGCCCAGCGTATACTTGCTCTTTGCTTGTAATATTTAGCGATTGTTGCATTGAGTTTTTGTCTGGTCTCAATACTTTTTTGCTCTCGGCTATTGATTAGAAAAAGTGAACTTTCTCCAATTTCGAATCGTGTCTGTTCGCCTTTTACAAGTGTGTTGAGGTTTGTAAATAAACTTTTTTGAAGTTGAATTTGTTGACTTAAGTTTTGTAACGTATTGAGGTATTCTCTGATTTTATTTTCAATACTCAAGCGTTTTAAATCTTGCTGATAGCCTGTGGTTTGTATTTTAAGTTTGGTTTGTTGATAGCCTGCGCGTGCTTGCGAAAGGCGCAATGGCATAGCTAGCGAAAGTCCATATTGATAATTGTTTTGCAATAATGGTTGAGCCATATTTTCAGCGATATTAAACGATTTGCCTATTTGATTATATTTGACTTTAAGCTCTGGTAGCAATTCCTGAAATTTTACTCTTTTCTCTATATCAAGGTATTTAAACTTGAGGTTGTATAAGGCTAGATCTGGATGATTTTGAATTGCCATTTGTATTAATTCCTCTTGGTTGAAAACAAATGGTTCTATCGAATCAGCTTCTAAAGTTGCATTTGAAGAGGGTATTAAGTTCGAGGGAAGCAAGTATGGTTCCGTATCAGCTTTCCACGTAAAAGTAGACAATTGCAGTAATGCATTTTGGACTTGGTTGTATATATCGAGTTGCAAACCAAGATAATATTGAAGCTGTGTTATGGCCTCTACGCTGTCTATGGCCGGTCGCTCGCCAATAGCTACAACATTTTTGGTCAAGGCTACACGTTGCCTATTAATCTCGACAACTTCGTTGATGATGCGCCATTCGCGATAGGCTTGAACCCAGGTCCAGTATTGTGTTAATGCATCATAAAGCAAATCGTTGAGGATAGCTAAACGTTCGGTTTCAGAATAGTCAACCATGATTTTAGCTTGTTGCAAAGCACCTCGTCGCTTGTCGATTATCATATTTTTACCTATCGAAAAACTGACACCTGCATAGCTCGATGCATTGAGTGTTCGCTGCGGATCAGTACTGCCTCCAGTGATATTTTCGATACCCGAATTGAGTTCGATACCATACCAAGTAGGTATACGTAGTTCAGCCTGTTGGTAATTGTAATACAGATTTCCACCTAGTACTTTTTGATTGGCATTGCCTTGCAATAATGGATCAAATGCGCCGCGGGCTTCGGTCACTTCTGTTTTGGCGATTGCTATACCAATATTTGCTTGTTGGGCTACAGGGTGGTAAAGTTTGACTATTTGTATTAGTTCTTGTTCGGAAAGGGAAGGTGCTGTTTCTTGACCATATCCAATGTAAGTAGTCAGAACTAGTACAGTTATGAAAAATGATCTCATTTAGATTTTGATTTTTTATCAGATGAAGTTGATGCGTTGGCATCATAAAAGTCAGGAGGAAAACCATTGATATTTCGCCATAATTCATACCAAATTGGTACATCTTTGAGCAAGGCAATTGATTGTGTGCCTGTTCCAAGTCTTAACTGAGGTGGCCATGGTTTTTCGTTCTTATCTGGTCCAACAAGAATTCTATATTTACCATTGGTCGAAACTGAATTTTCTATAACCTCAATTTTACCTCCAAATGTACCATAGCTTGCCTGCGGCCACCCGCTGAAAACAATTGCAGGAAATCCATCAAAAATAAATCGTACTTTCTGACCTTTGGTCAATAGAGGAATATCAAGCGGCGCTACAAACATTTCTACTGCATAATCCAATTGAGTTGGGACAATTTCCACTAAGGTTTCGCCATCTTTAATAATCTCTCCTATACCGCTTCGTTTCGCTTGAACTATTTGACCATCTTGTGGTGCAATGACAAAGTATAATTTTGCTCTGTTTTGATAAGTACTATATTGGTTTTTCAATTTAGATACATCACCTTGTCCAGTAGCAATTTGCGACATGTTTGACATGACATCGGATTGGATTTTGTTGGTTTTTTCTAAATTGTCTTGTTGTACACCATTGATTTCAAGCTGGGTGTTGAGCACCTCTTGACGTGTATTGTTGAGGTTGTTTTGTGCAGTTACAAGTCGAGCTTGAAAAGATTGTAAAGCTTGATTGCGTTGCTCTAATTGTGTAAGCGAAACCAACCCTTGTTTAAATAGATCTTGTTGACGTTCAAACTGTTTATTTGCAATTTCATAATCGTTTTTAGCTGAAACTAAAGTGGCACTTTCAGACTCAATTTTCATATCAAGTTGTTTCAGTTTATTATTTAACTGATTGAGTTTGATTTGAAGCCCTTTTTGCAAAGCCATCAATTGATTTTTTTGTGCCACAGTTTTACCTTCGTAAAATTCAACAGTTTGTTGTTTCGCTGTCAATTGTTCATTAGTACGCAATACTAAATTAGGATCAAGGTAGTCGTCTTTTACCTCTGTCAATTGAACTAGCGTGTCGCCTGCTTTTACTTTATCGCCTTCTTTAACATACCATCGTACAATTTGTCCAGGTATGATGCTGTTTACTTTTTGTACGCGTTGTTCTTGTCTTAGTGTAGTAACATTACCGTTAGAACGAATATTTTGTGTCCATGGTAAAAAAAGACAAAGTACAAATACTACTAAAATTATGATTAGTATTCGACTAATTTTATTTGGCACATCTATTTTATATATTTTTTGATATGATGATGATTCAGTGGTCATACGTTAGGAATATTTATTTTTTGGGGATTACACTTAAATGTTTTTCGGATAGGTAAAATATTTT
Source organism: Chitinophagaceae bacterium (assembly GCA_044353325.1). Taxonomy (GTDB): domain Bacteria; phylum Bacteroidota; class Bacteroidia; order Chitinophagales; family Chitinophagaceae; genus OLB11. The sequence goes on from JBILCF010000024.1 coordinate 13,008, forward strand.
ATCACATTGTTCGGCGAAATTTCTATCGTTTGTAACTGTGACAACAGTAGAGTTGGGTAAATGATGAAGTAAGAAATTTTGAATCTTAGCAATACTGTCGTCTTCTAAATCAGAGAATGGTTCTTCTAATAAAATAAGTCCTGGCTCACTAATCACAGCTCGCATGATTTGTATTTTCTTAATTACAGATCGAGGTAATTTTTTTCCTGTAGTTTCTAAAATCGTTTCGAAGCCATAAGGTTGAGAATTGATAAATTGATCCAATCCAATATAGCTCGAAAATTGAATGAGCTTGTCTATAGAGATTGCACTATTACCAAAACAAATATTATCGTAAATGCTACCGTTGATGATATCAAGTTTATTTTGCATAAATCCAATATGACTTCTTAAATCATCCAATTTTAGGTTTAACATCGGGATGTCATTGAATAATATACTACCTGTAGTTGGTGTATACAACGATGAAAAAAGTCGAAGTAAGGTAGTTTTTCCAGAACCATCTTTTCCAGAAATTGCAATTTTTTCACCTGGTTGAATGCTGCAATTGAGATTGTCAAATACATCATGTATATTGCTGTACGAATAATTGACAGATTGAAATGTTACACCCATACCTTTAGGATTAGCTATAAGTAAGTGAGCTCCATCTACTTCGGTCGTTTGATTGTCAATAGTGTGCAGTTTATCTAAAGATGTTAGCAAATCATAAAATGTATCTAGATTAATAATGATTTTCTCTACAGAACCTATCATAGCCAAGATAATTAATTCGGCGGCAACAAATTGACCAATATTTAATTGTTGATGAATCAATAAATAGGTACCTACTATAAGCATTGCTGCAGTTATCATAATTTTCAGGGCAACTAAATTTTTGTATTGAAACAATAAAATTTTGAAGTGGGAGGTACGATATTCTAAATAGTTTGTTACTTTTTGATCCATTATAGTAATGGTTAATTTATGTTTCCGTTGCATTTTAAAATGCTGTATCAATCTAGCAATTTCTTCTAACCAAGCAGTGGTTTGGTATTTGTATGAACTTTCTTTAATACTGGTTTCTAAACCTTTTTTACTAGTGATATAAAAAATAGTAATAACAATAATCAAAAGAATGAAGACCAAAATAAGAAAAAGGGGATGGTAAATTGCCACGATAAAAAGGCCTAATATGATTTGAATACTAGCCAATGGGATATCAAGCAATATTTTCGAAATACCTTTTTGTAAAGTACTCACATCTAAAAATCGATTCATGATATCCGGAAAATAGATGTCGTCTGAATTTTTAAGATCTAAATTCAACAAATTGCGTTTAAACAAAAAAGCATATTTATGAAATATTTTTTGTTGAATTTTTTCAATGATTTTCATTTGTTGTATTTGCAATATACCCGAAAATAAAACACCCAAAATCACGAATGTGATAAGCACCACAAGTGAAGTTGAAAAAGCATTTCCTAATACAAAACCAATGATGGCTTGAACGCCCAAAGGTAAAGAAAGCTGAATAATACCATTGAAAATGGCAAAAACATAAATAGCAGAAACGTCTTTCTTTTCGCTAGCAATGAGTTCTGTTAGTTTTTTATAGGTAGGAGTTTTGTTCATGGATTTATTGTATGATTATGTTGGGTTTTGAATATATGAATATACAAGATTGTTTTATTTGCTGTTTGAAAGTTAAAGTGCTAAGACGCAATTACAATCAATAAATAATGCAAGTTAAAACAGATCATATGAATTTTCATCTTTCTGCTTTTGAAGTCGGTAACTTCGCTTTTGAAATAGGAGGTATGTAAATGATTTACAGAATATGTAAGAAATACATGGTTTGTGCGCTTAAGATCTTGTCGAATAACGGTGTGAATGAATGAAGTTGTTTATTAAGCGCGTCCTTCTGGAGGGTTTTCACGACTGAATACAAATAACAAATTTATATAGTAAAATTTAAAAATGTTATATTCCTTATCATTTGATTTAGGAATAAAACTGAAGGTATTTGTTATTTTTATTTGAGGGTAAAATTTGATATGATCTTTTTTGTCACTTTTCTTAAAATCTTCTTCGTTTTCGCTTTGTTCATGATCGGTATACTGACAAAACCCAATTTCATCTTCTAAAAATGAAGTGATAAGATGGTTGCTATTCGTGAATACGAACACAAAACTCAAAAGAATAATATGTAGACTTAGTTTTTTCAATTCCGACAAATATAATCACCCAAATCTTGTAGAAATGTTAAATATGCACTTTTATCTATAGGTTTAGTCTATATTCTATAAGCTACAAACTATAGTTTAGTCTATTTTGTTACCTCTCAAAAAATCAGCTGTCAACATCCTTTTTTTACCTTCTAACTGCAATTCGTCCACTTGGATATAGCCATCTGTACATGCAAATCGTAGAAAGGTTTTGCCATCAGTTTGAATGCTTGAAGGTACATCATGATGTTCTAGGTTAATCTTTTGGGTACGGTACAATTTAAGTACTTTGTTGTTGAGTAACGTAAATGCAGCAGGATAAGGCGATAAGCCTCGTATTTTATTGTAGACTGATTCAACTTTGTTGTTCCAATCAATTTTACAAGTTTCTGTAAATAATTTTGGTGCATGTTTAGCCTCTTCGACAAAGGATTGTTCTCTTTCGACAATATCGTCCGAGGCAATTTTTTCTAACGTCTTAACAATTAATTCTGCACCCAAGTGCATCAATTTATCATGCAATGTTCCAGCTGTATCATCGGGTAGGATAGGGATTTCATTTTGCAATAAAATATTTCCTGTATCAATTTGATGTTTGAGTTTGAAAGTTGTTACGCCAGTTGATTTTTCACCATTGATAATAGCCCAGTTAATCGGTGCTGCGCCACGATAATTTGGTAATAATGATGCGTGGACATTAATTGTTCCTTTGTGAGGCATATTCCAAACCACTTCAGGAAGCATTCTAAAAGCAACTACAACTTGTATGTCGGCTTTGAATGATTTTAATTCTTCCAAAAACAATGGATCTTTTAATTTTTCAGGTTGTAAAACAGGGATTTGTTGTTCCACTGCATATTTTTTTACAGCCGACTGTTGCAAATTCATGCCTCTACCTGCTGGTTTATCAGGAGCTGTAACTACTGCAACAACCTCAATTTTATGTTCAACTAAGGCCTTCAAAGATGCTACCGCAAAATCAGGTGTTCCTAAAAAAATAACTCTCATAAATTAAATCAATACAAAATGGTTAGTATGACAAATGATTACCAAATACGCACGCGACTCGCACTATCTCTATACATTTTATGTGTTGGTTTGACATCAAAGGCTTGATACCATACATCACAGTTGCTCATTGGTCCGTTTACGCGAAGGAATATAGGTGCGTGTACATCGGTCAATAATTGATTGGCCAATGTTTGTGCACGACGCGTTTGCATCCATCCATAGGCATAACCCATAAAATATCGTTGCAATGGGGTTAGACCTGCGATTAATTTTCCTTCTTGATATTGTTTAGTTTTTTTGAATGCATCAAGCGCTATCACTATGCCACCAAGGTCAGCAATGTTTTCACCTAAGGTTGCACTACCATTTGGATGCAAGCTATCCAATACAGTATATTCATTGAATTGTTTGACGAGCATATCAGCACGTTTCTTAAAGTTAACTTCGTCAGATTTGCTCCACCAATTTTTTAAATTCCCTTTTTCATCAAATTGTCTGCCTTGATCATCAAATCCATGGGTTAGTTCGTGTCCAATGGTCGAAGCTCCAACATATCCATATATTACAGCATCGTCTATTTCTTCATCTTTGTAGCCAGGTGCTGTGAAGATAGCAGCAGGCAATACGATTTCATTGTTTGAAGGATTATAATAGGCATTGTAAGTTTGTGGCGTCATGCCCCATTCAGTTCGATCAACAGGTTTAGTTAGTTTTTCTTTTTCATAGTTAAATTGCCAAATTTTACTTTCAATAAAATTTTCTACAAAAGAATTTCGGGAAATAGACATCGAAGAATAGTCTTTCCACACCGATGGATAACCTACTTTTTTGACTATTGCATTTAATTTGATCAATGCCTTTTGTTTGGTACTATCGGTCATCCAATCCAATTTTTGAATATGTTCTCTGTAACTTTCTACTATTTTATCGACTAAGATCTCATAACGCTGTTTTGTTTTTTCTGGAAAAAATTCTTTGACAAATAATTGACCAAGAGCATCGCCCAATGCATCTTCTTGAGCGTCAAGTGCGCGTTTCCAGCGTGGGCGTTGAGTTTTAGACCCACTTAAAATCTCATTGTAAAAATGAAAATTTTCAACATCAAATCTTGAACTCAAATAAGGTGCGTAGGTCGAAATAGTATGAAATGTAAGATAAGCTTTCCAAATAGGAAGAGGCGTGGACGAAAGTAACTGATTTAGTTTGGTATAAAATTGCGGTTGACCAACAATAAAGGTATCAACAGTGATTTGTTTCGAGTTTAAATTTTTAGACCAATTTAGCGCTGGCGTCAAGGCATCAAGTTGTTTAGTAGCTAGTTTGTTGTAATTTGCATAGGGGTCTCGAAGGTCTTCCAGTTTTTTATGAAAAGATGCTATATTTTGCTCGAGTTTTAAAACAGAAGCACTCATTTCTTTTGACTTTACACTATCCTTATTCAGCATCGTGAGCATGGCTTGAATATGTTTAACATATTCCTCTCGGATGGTTTTAGTTCGAGTATCTGCATTGAAATAAAAATCACGGTCAGGTAATCCTAATCCACCTTGCGACAAGTAAACCATGTATTTGTCGCTATTTTTCATGTCTTGCTCCACGTAGAGTGCGTATAACGCTTCCACACCTTTTGTTTGTAAGTCCAACACTAAGGAAGCAAGTTCTTCTGTTGTTTTAAGTTGGTCAATTGAGGTAAGGATTGACGCTATCGGTTTGTAATCTAACTTGTCAGCCAAACTAGAATCCATGGCTGTATAGAAAAAATCACCAATTTGTTGTGCTGGCGTACCTTTTGCAGAAGTTGTACTTGTAGCATCTTCACTGATTTTTCTCAAACGCGCATAGTTTTCGTCAGCTACAAGATTAAAAATGCCCCAACCAGTTTCATTGTCAGGTATTGGATTTTGTTTGAGCCAACCACCATTGGCATATTCAAAAAAGTCATCGCCAGGTGCTATACTGGAATCGATATGCGATCCTAATACATCGCCTAATTGGGTAGAAACTTGTTTGGGTGTTTCTTCATTTTCTTTGCAAGAAAACAAAGATATAGCCATTGATATGATGAGAAAATGTTGTAACTTCATTCTTTAAATATGTTAAGACTACAAAAATAGCTTTTATCTTTCATTAACCTAAATTAAGTCATATATGTTATTCAGTTCAGAAAAAGTAGCTCCCCACGATGCAGAGCAACAACTTAAAGATGCATCTAAGTATTTAGAAACCATCCGACCCTTAGTTCATTCAATATATAGCAATAGAGCTATGCATTTAATCGGACAGGGCATGGGTATGTTCACTGAATTTATTTTATATCTACTTTCAATAGCTAGTTTTTTGTTCCTATTTATTATGAACAAAACATTTCCATTTTATATTCTAGGCGAAATCATTGATATGCAGATTTACAAAGAAGCTTTACAAAGCAAAGGTGATATAGATGCGTTTCATTTGGGCGTAAAAGGATTAGTTGTTTTAATTGGGTTATTGTTTTTGAGTATTGCATTGATCAAACGCAGTAGCAGGCATCAACGAGCATTGTTGCAACAAAGCGGTAAGGAGCTAAAAGCTATAGAAGATTATTTTACAGAGAAAACAAATACGCTACAAAAATTAATGCCCCAAAATCAAGTGCAGCCTGAAGTTGTTTTACCAGCTATTGACCAACCCAATACTAGCACAACAAATTAAATCGTATTAAAGCTTATCCATCAAATCCGGTCTTCTTTCCGAAGTTCGTTTTATAGCTTCGTCCTGCCGCCACTCGTCTATCAATTTAAAATTACCATTGAGTAATACTTCTGGAACTTTCATTCCTTTAAATTCTGCAGGTTTGGTATACACAGGTGGTGCCAATAATCCATCTTGGTGTGAATCGGTGAGCGCCGAAGTCTCATCGTTCAAAACGCCTGGAATTAATCTGCCGATACTATCTACTAATACAGCTGCTGCCAATTCTCCACCACTTAATACATAGTCACCAATTGAAATTTCAAGCGTAATATACATATCTCGAATACGTTGATCTATGCCTTTATAATGACCACAAATGAGCATAATGTTTTCTTTCAGAGAAAGGGTATTGGCTATTCTTTGATGAAAATTTTGACCATCAGGTGTCAAATAAATAATTTCATCGTAGGTGCGTTCTGCTTTTAGTTTTTCTATAATAGTCGATAGTGGTTCACACATGATGACCATGCCAGCACCTCCACCATATTGTGTGTCATCTACTTGTCCATGTTTGTTGATGGCATAATCTCTCAATTGATGAAAGTAAATATTCAACAAGCCACGTTCTTTAGCTCGCTTCATGATGGAGTGACTAAATGGACTTTCCAATAATTCTGGTAATAAAGTTATGATATCAATTCGCATAGGATATACTATAAATCTAACAAGCCATCGGCAAGTTCAAGCGTTAATAATTTTTGTTTGTCATTGAAGTCAATCACTAAATCCTCAGAAAAAGGGATGAGATATTCTTTAGCATCGCTTTTGACATCTAACAGCAATTGTTTGCCATTGATTAATATGTCTCCGATAATCCCAATTTGTGTATGATGCTGGTCTTCTAAGCTTGCACCTATTAGAATTTTCCATTCAAAATCATCATCGATATGAACTTCAATACCTGGTGGTGCATACACTGATTTATTGAGAATTTCGATGGCTTGATTTCTATCATTGTATTCCTCCAATTTGAGTATGATTTCGGTATCACTGATATCATTGATTTCTTCTATAAAAAAAGGAATATAACTTTCAGGCATCATTTCAATCAGAATGGCGTCCAACTGATCTAAATCATAATTTACTGGCAACTGGTGCTCGAATAATACTTGACCTTTTACGCCATGTAAGGATTTTATTTTACCTATTTTTATCATCTAGCTACAAATGTAAGCATCTATAGGCAATTCGAGTTTATGCAAGTTCTAATTTTTCCAAACCAATATTCATAGGTATTTTCCCAAATACTACAATAGCCCTATTTTCTTTAATGGATTGTATGATACCAGTTTCTTTGCTTTTAAACATTCGGACTTTAGATCCAACTACTATTTTTTCTTTAATGGCTTCAATTCGTTGCGTTTTAAAGGATTCTGTACGTTCATATTCTTCTTGCTCTTTTTTCTTGGCTTGTTCGTAGCCTGCAAGTTTTACAAATTTAGCAATGACTGATTTTCTGTTTTTGCTCGTAATCCATTCTTGGGTTAATTGGTGTAATTTTTTGCCGTATTCAACAAGCTTTTGGCGCTCTTCTTTGTTTGATTTGCTTTGTTCTAATGTAGTTTCCAATTGCTCAGACAAGGATTTGAATTCTCTTTTCTCAGCTGTTGTTTTACTCATTTGTTTTTGCAAATCACGTTGCAATTTGGCCATTTTATTTTTCTCTTGTTGCAACTGATTGAGAAGTTTGTCCATGCTCACTTTTTCTTTTGTGAGTTTCAATTTGGCTTCTTCAATAATCTCTTTGGGTAAACCTATTTTTTCGGCAACTTCAAAGGTAAACGAACTTCCAGGCTCTCCAATGTGCAGTTGGTACAATGGTTTCAAGGTCTTAGAGTTAAACAACATGCAGGCATTGAATATACCGTCTTTGCTGTTGGCCAATAATTTTAGATTTGTAAAATGGGTTGTTACTACACCTTGTGCTTGGCGCTCATTCAATTTGTTGAGTATTACTTCTGCCATTGCACCGCCCATATCAGGATCACTACCCGTACCAAATTCATCGATTAGGATTAAGGTGTTTTCGTCGGTATGTTTTAAAAAATAGTTCATTTTCAATAACCTTGAACTATAGGTACTTAAACCATCTTCAATGCTTTGATTATCGCCAATATCGCCAAACAATTTTTGCTTCAGACTTAATTCGCTTTTGGCGGATGCCGGAATCAACAAGCCACATTGCAACATGATTTGAAGCAAGCCTATTGTTT
>JBILCF010000260.1:0-2566 GCA_044353325.1 Chitinophagaceae bacterium
TTTAAAAAACTATACTAAAGCTTCTCTTGCATCAGCATAATGTGCTAATCCAAAATTACGTTTGAGCGCTTCTTCAGGATGAGTAATATGCCATTCAAATTCATCTCTAAAATGTCTGATAGCAGCTGCTACAGGCCATGCTGCAGCGTCGCCAAGTGGGCAAATAGTATTACCTTCTATTCGACGTTGGATATCCCAAAGCAATTCAATGTCTTTCATTTCTCCTTGGCCGTATTCAATCTTTTTCAAAATTTTGTACATCCATCCAGTGCCTTCTCTGCATGGAGAACATTGTCCACAGCTTTCATGGTTATAAAAGTGAGCTAAAGTCATTGTATGTCTAACTACACATTGGTCTTCGTCAAATACAATAAATCCGCCACTTCCCATCATAGTGCCTGTCTCAAATCCGCCATCTGAAAGTGATTCATAGTTCATATATCGTGTTTCACCTTTTGCTGTTTTGAGCAATAGATTTGTTGGAACTATCGGAACTGAACTTCCGCCTGGTATACAAGCTTTAAGTCGTTTGCCATTTGGAATACCACCACAATATTCATCGCTATAAATAAATTCTTCAACGCTACATGTCATGTCAATTTCATAAACTCCTGGTTTATTGATATTGCCACACGCTGAAATTAATTTTGTACCTGTACTTCTTCCTACACCAATTTTTGCATATTCTTCGCCACCCATATTGATAATAGGACAAACTGCTGCAATAGTTTCTACATTGTTTACCACAGTAGGACATCCCCAAACACCTTTAACGGCTGGAAAAGGAGGTTTAATTCTTGGATTACCTCGTTTGCCTTCAAGAGATTCGATCAATGCAGTTTCTTCGCCACAAATGTATGCACCAGCACCACGTTGTACATAAATCTCTAAGTCATATCCTTTTCCCAATATGTTTTTTCCAAGCCATCCTTGTTGTTTGGCTTCAGCAATAGCTTGTTCAAGTATGTCTACAATCCAAGCATATTCCCCACGAATATAAATGTATGAAGCATGTGCGCCTAAAGCATACGATGCCACTATCATACCTTCTATTAATAAATGGGGGATAAACTCCATCAAATAACGATCTTTAAAAGTGCCGGGTTCACTTTCGTCTGCATTCACGACCAAATAGCGAGGAACTCCTTCTGGCTTTGCCAAAAAACTCCATTTCATTCCCGTTGGGAAACCTGCGCCACCTCGTCCACGCAAACCACTTTTTTTCACTTCTTCAGTTACTTCATCCGGTGTTAGTGTATTTAAAGCTTTTTCTACTGAAGCATAACCGCCTGTTTTGCGATATGCTTCATAAAAACGGATACCTTCTACTTTATCATTTGCTAAAAGTAATTTAATGCTTCCCATAGTCTACAAAATTCGTTCTTAATGTTTTAAAATTCAAATTTGTTTTAAATCTTTTATCAATAATCTATTAACGGAGCCTTTCAGTGCTTTTTACCAATTTATCATCACTATTAATTCCATTATAAGCCATTCCTAATAATATGATTGATAATACTGGCAATAAAATCCCGATATACAATTGTGAGCCTAAAATGCCTATGATGAACTTATTACCTTTATCTGCTTGACTTGCGATAACAAATGAATAAACAACAAGCAATAAATTAAGTAAAACTGAAAGTAAGGTTAACTTCATTTGCATTGAACGATTTTTATATAAAAAAATGATCAAAAGACTTAATAAACTTGCTATCGAAGCTATGATTGTCAACACTATATCACTTTTGGCGTATAAGTTTATCTCAGTTATCACTTCGCTGCCAGCATAACTTTGCTGATTGATTCCAAATGGAAGAAAAAAGCAAAGAAAGGTCAATATAGCTGCAAGTAGTAACCAAATGGATTGTTTTCGTTGAATCATGTTTCAAATTTTGACGCAAGATATTTCATTTGTATCAATTCTATGAATTACATTCGATTCAATTTTAAAAACGTTATATTTTATGAATGATTTTAAATCAAAGCACTTGATTTTGTATGTGTTTCTAATGTTTACAATGATTTCTTCCTGCAAACAAGCTGAAAAATCTTTAACGCCCGCTCAAGAAACTGTTTTATATTATATCTATAATAAATCGCTCATTTCAGATACATTTTCGAGAATGGTTTGGCAAATCCCTATTGATTGTCGTGGATATGATAGTGAAAATCGGAAACTTTATTTTATTTTTAAAAGAGAATTGGGCAAATCAAATGTGATGCATAAAATGGCATTAGATACTTCATTAGTTGAATTTGCACCATGCGAAACAGGTATATGTGAATTTGGAAGTTTAAGAGGAAAAATTGATGGCTATTATGCATTTAGAATGCCAGTAACTAATATGAAAATAGATACTTCCATAAGATTTCAATGTGGTTTGACAACTCAAAAAAGAAGCCTTACCTTACAAGATTTGACTCAATTGAGAGATACTTCTATTTGTTACCCTTTTCCAAAATATATGATAATTGCATCTGCTTTTGAGCAATCTTACCGAGCATCAAATATTGCTCGATACATTTCTAAGCAGTCAAAAGACTATGTAATTAGTAAACTTGC
>JBILCF010000137.1:0-7960 GCA_044353325.1 Chitinophagaceae bacterium
CCTCCAACTGTAATTAAAACTGCTTTTTTCGAGACATGTAATCGACTTAGTTCTAGCCACAACAATTCACAAGTCGCCGCATTTTTATTGTGTTCGCCATCCGGAATCACAACGACAACTTGATTGGATAAATGAGGTACAAGTTGTTTGAGGATTGGTATGCAAAACCCATGGGATTTGGCATCTGCCAATAGGATGATTTGCGAATAATCTTGCGCTATGAGATAGTCCTCAAAATCAAATTCTTGCCCATCAAAAAAATAGCGTCTTGTCATGGTAATTGGATTCTTTTGTTGGCTGAAAATGCTTGTGGTGATTCATTGAACCATTGCTTCACAGTGGTCCATGTGTCTATAAATAAAGGTGAAATACGATATTGTTCAAGGTTGTTTGGATGAGACCAAACACTGTAAGTAAAATAAACATTAGGTTGATGTTCGTCTTGCCAAAGTTCAAGATAAGTACATCCTTCTACTTGGCGTATAAGTTCTTTTCGTTCATTGAACAATGCTTCGAAATCTTCTGTATGTTCGGGCTTAAAACTCATTCGTACAATACGTATCATTCAAAGAAAAGTTTTATGTTGTTGTAAAATAAATTTCGTTCATTTTTTATTTGAAACCCAAACAGTGATGCGGCATTTCCTTTGTGTATCGCTATTTCTAAATATCCAGCTGTATTAAATAAGCAAAGTTTGTTTCCTTCGGGTACATCATTGTAATGTTCGCTGAGTTGATTGATTTCTTCGTCGCGCATAAACAAGATTTTGAATTTTCGTCCTGCACGTGCTTCTTCAAATTGGGATTTGGTAACGTTAAGTACTACGTTGCCAAAAGTATCAATATGCAATACCTGAGCTTCAAGTGTATGTTCTTTTTGCGAAGCATAGGCCGGATGTTTGATGACTACAGAATTAACATCGATCAAATCAATTCCGATAGGATTATGATGTAAAATACTAGCAACATGACCAATAAATGCATCTGCTACACTCAAGTAATTGTAATCAAGTATACGCTCAGTTAGTCGATAAAGTTTGATAGGTTTATCGTCAAAAAGAAGGGTCAAAAAGCCATTGTCTGCGCAAAATATGTGTTGCTGATTTTCAAATGCATACAAAAGTTGTCTTTTGGAATCCGCATACAAGTCGTTGAATATAAAGTGAAAGCTACCTGATGGGAAATACCGATATGCTTGTTTGAAAATGTAAACAGCTTGTTGCAAATTGAACGGCGTAATGGTATTCGAGATGTCTGTAATTGTGCTTTCAGGGAATGAGCTTAGTATTTTTCCTTTCACACTTGCCAAGGCATAATTTTGAGAACCAAAATCAGAAGTAAGCGTAATACTGAGCATGCAACAAAAGTAATGTATAAACCTGAAAAAGTGAAGTGAGGAAATCTTTAGAATTTATATCTAAACTAATTAAGCTTGTAGATGAACTATAAAATGTTCTCCTTTCTTACTTTGCAGGAGTAAAATAAATTGATTAATTTTGGGGCAAAAAAATTATGCTATATGAATTTTATGTATTTTGAGGGTATTTATTAAAAATCAGAGTAAATTAAATTTACTGTTGTATTACTGAGACCAATTATTTTACATCATGAAAACGATTCAATATTTATTCTTAAGTTATTTATTTTTAATGGTCGCAGCTTGCGGCAATAAAGAGCCTAACGCAACTACTGAAAAGAATGATACTAAACAAGAAACAAAATCTTCTGCATTACAGAATGGTATTACTACAGTTGAGAAAGGACTAAAAATCGATCATGCTATTTTGTTGTATGCAGATGGAACGCCTTTGTCTGCAGCGAACGAAGTGACAATAGGAGAGGAGATTTTGTGCCGACTAAATATTAGTGGCTGGAAAGCAGAAAATGGAAAAGTGAAAATAGGTGCTGGTCAAACAATTGAAACCGAATCGGGTGATTTAGTTCTTGATCAAAAAGATTTATTTTCAACCTTAGAATCTGCAGATTTAGAAGCAGTAGGGGAAGTTACATTAAAAGCTACTTTTACAGAAGCGCATGAGTCTTTGCGCAATTTTACTGTTCGGTTTAAGATTTGGGATAAAGTTTCCAAAGCAGAAGTTACAGGTCAATATAACATTCATTTAAAGTAGAAAAATTCAGGTACTTTAAGCTTCTGAAAAAAGCGAAAAGGACAATATTTCTTCCAACATAGTTCGGTCGTTATTTAATCGGGGTACTTTGTGTTGACCACCCAGTTTACCTTTGCTTTTTAGCCAATCATTAAAAGTGCCTTTTGGTACCACATTGACCATAGGCAATCGAAGTGCAATGTTCTTGTATCGTTTGGCTTCGTAATCTGAGTTAATGTGTTGAAGTGTTTGGTCTAAAATTTCAGTAAATAATCTTATGTCATTTGGCTCTTGATCGAATTCAATGACCCATTGATGGCATCCATTTGAATCTTCGGAGAAATACACCGGAGCTGCAGTATAGTCGTTCACAGCCGAGTTGGTTTCTTTACAAGCTTTTGCTATGGCATCATCGGCATTATCTACAATGACTTCCTCGCCAAAGGCATTGATAAAATGTTTGAGTCTGCCCGAAACTTTAATACGATAAGGATCTGTTGTGACAAACTGAATCGTATCGCCTATGACATAACGCCACAAACCTGAATTGGTACTAATGATTAAAGCATAATTTTTGCCCACTTCAACTTGTTCAAGTTGTAAAGTATCAGGAAATTGTTTGCCTTGCTGATCGAGCGGCATGAATTCATAGAAAATTCCATGATTTAAAAAGAGTAATAATCCATCGCGGCCTATAATATCTTGTGCTGCAAAAAATCCTTCGGATGCATTGTAGTTCTCTAGATAGCGCATTCGGGGTGAAGGAATCAAATGATTAAATTGTTGTTCATAAGGTGTAAAATTCACACCGCCATGCATGTACAATTCGAGGTTAGGCCATATTTCGTGTAGGTTGGTTTTGCCTGTGATTTCAAATATTTTTTTAATCAACACTATTGTCCATGTTGGTACACCAGCTATCATGGTTACATCCTCTTTAATCGTAGAATGTGCCATTTTATCGATTTTCTCTTCCCATTCCTGCATCAAAGCAATTGATGTATCAGGTGTACGAATAAGCTGCGTAAAATAGGACATATTCTGTATCATAACAGCCGATAAATCGCCGTAGTAAGAATCTGCATTAAGTTGGTTTACCTGATGACTTCCGCCTAAGGTGAGGCATTTGCCTGTTAGGATACCCGATTGAGGAAAGTTGCGGTAATAGAGTGCGAGGACGTCTTTTGCCGATTTGTAATGCCCATCTTCAAGGGATTCGTTGCTTACAGGGATAAATTTACTTTTATCAGAGGTTGTTCCACTCGATTTGGCAAACCAACTGATTGGTGAGTTCCACAACACATTTTGACTGCCTTCCATCATTTTATGGATATAAGGTTTCAAATCGTCGTACTCGTGTACCGGTACATTGTTTTTAAAATCCCTTAATTGGTTGATGTGTTGAAAATTATATTTTCGACCAAATTCAGTAAATTGACCGCTGTGTATTAATGAGTTAAATACCATAATCTGCGTATTTTGAGGATTCAATAGAAAATTATCAATGGAGCTCCATCGTAATTTCAGTAATCCTTTAAGTGCAGGGTTGAGTATTTTCATATAGTTGTAAACAGGCTATAAAAAGTCCATTTATAAGTGGAAATCCTTTATTTAGCTTGTAAAAGTAATTTTTTTTCTTCAAAAATGAAAGCAACTCATCATGGAAAGAAAGAATCAATGTATTTTTCTACGCAACTCAAAATTTTGACCAAGATATAATTTACGTACTTGTTCATCAGAAGCTAATTCTTCTGCTGTTCCAGATTTCAAAATATTTCCATCATACAAGAGATAAGCCCGGTCTGTAATAGACAAAGTTTCTTGTACATTATGATCTGTAATTAGAATGCCGATGTTTTTAAACTTTAACTGTTCTACAATAATTTGGATGTCTTCAACTGCTATTGGGTCAATACCAGCAAATGGTTCATCTAATAAAATAAATTTCGGATTGACAGCTAATGCTCTTGCTATTTCAGTTCGACGACGCTCACCACCGCTCAATACATCGCCATTACTTTTGCGTACATGTGTTAATCTAAATTCGCTAAGTAAGGATTCCAATTTATCTTTTTGTTGTGACTTGCTTAGGTTAGTTATTTCCAATACAGAAGCAATATTGTCTTCAACAGTCATTTTTCTGAAAATTGAGGCTTCTTGTGGTAAATAGCCAATGCCCAATTGAGCTCGTTTGAACATAGGTAATTGTGTGATATTCAAATCGTCTAGATACACTTCACCTTCATCGGGTTTAATCAATCCTACGACCATATAGAATGTAGTCGTTTTGCCAGCACCATTAGGTCCCAATAGTCCAACTATTTCACCCTGTTTGACTTCTACAGATACTTTCTTCACTACAGTTCTGCTACGGTAGCGTTTAATAAGTTCTGTGGTTCGTATTGTTGATAGCACGGGGTAAAAGTAGTATGAAAATATGAAAAGAAAATGTGAAAAGTTCGAACTGTTAAGCGACAGAGTTAAACTTAGATTGTAAGAAGTTCAGACTTAAAAGTTATTTTGTTATTTTTTCAAGACGAACACCTACGCTCATGACTTCTGGCAAAGGATTTTCGCGCATGATTTGTTCAAGCTGGATTTTATATTTTCCAGTACGATTAAAATGTGCCACGCCACTTCCTGTTAAGGGCATTTGCTGTTCTATGATGTCTTTAAAATTTCGACCCATCCATTTGCCATCCGCTTCAGCCAATGGAACTTCGGTGCGAGTTTCAATGGTTTTTTGTTCCATGGGTAAAGTCGTTTTGACGTTCAACCAAATATTAGAAAATGGGTATGCATCAGAATGTCGAATGGTCAGAAACATTAAATAATCTGATGTGGTATCTGTGATGTCAAATTCAAAATTGAGTTTGTTGTCTTTTTGCCACTTATTATATTTCAATGTGGTATTTTTTTCAAATACATTTGATTTGATACAAGCTTGAAAGCTTAATATACTCAAGAGCGTAAAAGCAACAGTTATTATTTTTTTCATCGTATTAAAGTGCATTAAGTAGTTGTTCTTTTGCTTGTTCAAGTTCATCTTTCATATCTACGACTATTTTTTGGATGTCTACATCGTTTGCTTTGGAACCCATCGTATTGATTTCGCGACCTATTTCTTGTAATAGAAAGCCGAGTTTTTTTCCTTTAGTTGTATTTGGCTCATTGAGAAGTTCTGTAAAGTACACACAATGATGGGTTAAGCGATTGCGTTCTTCAGTAATGTCAAATTTCTCGATGTAATATACAATTTCTTGTTCCAATCTATTGAGATCAGTATGTGAGGTTTGTGTAAATTCTTGAATGGCAGATGTAAGTTTTTCTCGAACACGTTCTGTGCGTTTCTTTTCGTGTGGATCGACTTGCAAACATAAATTATGAATGGTATTGATGTTGTTTGCAATATGCTTGCTCAGCATAATGCCTTCTTGAGCACGATGATTGTTTAAAATAGCACAAGTTTCATCTATTTTATCTGCTATGATTGCCCAATCGTCTTCACTCATTGTATCATTAATTGCAGATACGATTTCGGGCATGCGCATTAAGGTCGAAAGGATATCTTTTTTTTCAAGATTTAAGCTATCTGCTATTTGCATCATAGACTCATGATAGTATTTAGCAAGTTCCACATTTACTACGACTGGTTTGGATACGCCATGTTGTTTGAGGTAAATGGTCACGTCAATACTTCCTCTATTTAAATGTTGTTGCAGTTTGTTTCGCAACTCTATTTCATATAGTTTCAAAATAGGTGGAATTTTCGCATTGACTTCAAATTGTTTTCCGTTCAGAGATTTTATTTCAAGTGAACAAATGTAATCTCCAACTGTAAATTCTGTTCGTCCAAATCCTGTCATTGAATGTAGCATGGTGTATGAGTTTCTGCGGCTAAAATTAAACCAATAAAGTGGAATGCATTGAAAAAAGAATTTTTGTTTTTTTGAAGATGAAAGAATTTATGTTGCATTTTTTTGAAAAAAATATTTTTTATTGAGTGTGTTCTATTTTTTTTCGTAGAGAAAAATCAAGTTGGGAATTATTTATTGCAATCTTTGAAACATTGATGAATAAAGGCTTTCAAGACATCAATAAAAAAACCGTGCAAATCATCACACGGTTTTTTTTGAATTTATGGGTTAGTAAGCGTTATAACCAATACAAGTATAGATAATAAATTTTATACACAAAAATATTTTGTTGTAAAAGTTATTCACTACTTGTTAATAATGATAGGAATTAAAAAGTAGTATTGCAGAATTAAATAAATTTAAATCGCAATATTTGTTCTAAACATTTTTACTGCAATTGCAATTAGTATGACGCCAAAAAATTTACGTATGACTAATATGCCGGACTGACCTAACATTTTTTCAATCCAATTTAAACTTTTTAATGCAACGAAAATGATGATCATATTGATCAATATTGCAATTAAAATATTGTATTGATGATAGAGTGATTTTATAGACATCACAGTTGTTAATGTACCTGAACCAGCTATGATTGGAAATGCAATTGGTACAATAGAACCTGCTTTTGCGTTTGGGTCTCCTTTAAAAAATTCAATGCCCAAAACCATTTCTAAACCTAGTATAAATAATACAATAGATCCTGCAATAGCAAAGGATGCAATATCTAAACCTAATGTTTGAAGAAAGCGTTCGCCTAATGCAAAAAAGATTAATATTAGCAATGCTGAAACTATAGTTGCTCGCCAAGCACTAATAGATCCCATTTTGTTTTTAAAGGAAATCAAAACAGGTATAGAACCTAAAATATCTATAACTGCAAATAAAGCAAAGGATGCCGTTAAGATTTCATTGAAATTAATATTACTGATATCGTATTGAGCCATATTACAAAGATATTATTCTTTAAACCAAATTCTTTGTTTGTTTAAAAAAGAAATTATTTGCTAACAATCGCTTCCCCAAACTTTTTCTGAAAGAAAAAATCTTTGATAAATATGAAATCTGTGGCCGCAAAAGTAAACGAATCAGAGGTAGCAGGTATTTAACTCATATTTCTTTGCTAACTCTCGCTTCCCCAAACTTTTCTGAAAGAAAAATATCAGTGATAATCTGAGAAATCTGTGGCCGCAAAAGTAAACGAATCAGAGGTAGTATATATTTAACTCGTATTTCTTTGCTAACTCTTGCTTACCCATACTTTTTCTGAAAGAAAAATATCAGTGATAATCTGAGAAATCTGTGGCCGCAAAAGTAAACGAATCAGAGGTAGTATATATTTAACTCGTATTTCTTTGCTAACAATCGCTTCCCCAAACTTTTTCTGAAAGAAAAAAATCTTTGATAAATATGAAATCTGTGGCCGCAAAAGTAAACAAATCAGAGGTAGCAGGTATTTAACTCATATTTCTTTGCTAACTCTCGCTTACCCAAACTTTTCTGAAAGAAAAATATCAGTGATAATCTGAGAAATCTGTGGCCGCAAAAGTAAACGAATCAGAGGTAGTATATATTTAACTCGTATTTCTTGGCTAACTCTTGCTTACCCATACTTTTTCTGAAAGAAAAATATCAGTGATAATCTGAGAAATCTGTGGCCGCAAAAGAAACATGTTGCAAAACTTCTAGGGATTTTAACATTATCGTTTCAATCAACAAGCGCCAAATATATTCCTGTCAGGTTGTATCTTTACGGCTTCAATTCAATAATATGACAAACTATAACTATACCGTAGCCGAACGCTTCATGCGATATGTGCAAATTGATACACAAAGTGATCCTGAATCAACTTCATTTCCGAGTACTGAAAAACAAAAAGATTTAGCTCGAGTGCTACATCAAGAATTGTTAACCCTTGGACTTTCAGATGCTGAA
>JBILCF010000138.1:0-7937 GCA_044353325.1 Chitinophagaceae bacterium
AGGAATTGCCTTGGAAAGATTATTTTAAACTACCAGCTTATTTATGGGGTTTTATAGCGATTACTATCCTAGTTTCGTTTGTACAATTGCCAACTGCATTTGTCAAAGCCATGGAAGAAAGTGGAAAACTCATTCTAACGCTCGCCATGACGGCTATTGGACTTAAAATTCATTTGAAAAAGTTGATATCTGCAGGACGAAAAGCAATGCTATTTGGGATCATGATATATTTAGTACAATTGTGTATTATCTTGGCATTAGGCTACTTTTTGGTATAAATAAATTGATAATTAGGATATCATTAAGAACAAAACGGTGACAGAATCGCACAAAAGCGGTAACTTTGTCACATATATTCATATATGTTAACAGATCAGGAATTACAATCATTAAAAAACCGTTTCGGGATTATAGGCAATGATCCTTCATTGAATTATTCATTGACGGTAGCATCGCAAGTAGCCAATACCGATTTGACGGTTTTGATTCAAGGCGAAAGTGGGGTAGGTAAAGAGGTTTTTTCGCAAATCATTCATTCTCAAAGTACACGCAAACACAATTCGTTTATTGCAATCAACTGTGGGGCTATCCCCGAGGGAACTATTGATAGTGAACTTTTTGGTCATGAAAAAGGATCTTTTACAAGTGCTACCGAAAGTCGTAAAGGTTATTTTGAAACGGTTAATGGCGGAACGATTTTTTTAGATGAAATAGGCGAGATGCCTTTAGGTACACAGGCTCGTTTGCTTCGCGTACTTGAAACTGGCGAATACATTCGTGTGGGTTCTTCAAAAGTACAAAAAACCAATGTGCGAGTCATAGCGGCTACCAACAAGGATTTGCTTGTGTTGGTCAATGCAGGGCGATTTAGAGAAGATTTGTATTATCGATTGAGCACAGTTCCTATTCGTGTAGCGTCTTTGCGCGAGCGAAAAGAAGATATACCTTTATTGTTCCGAAAATTTTGTGTTGATTTTGCGGACAAATACAAAACTTCACCCATTCAATTGACCGACGATGCAAAGTTGGTATTAGTCAATTATCGTTGGCCAGGCAATATTCGTGAACTGAAAAATATGGCCGAACAAATTTCTGTTTTGGCTCCCCATAAAATGGTAAACGGCGATGAACTGCGCTATTTTATTCCGAATCATACCCAAGAGAATATGCCTATGATTACAGGAAATCATTCCTCTAACGGGAACACTGACTTTGCCAGTGAACGTGATATATTGTACAAGCTCTTTTTTGATATGAAAAAGGATGTCAATGATTTGAAAAAGATGTTTTTTGAAATTGTTAAAAATCCGGCTTTGGGTCATGCTTACAACCCAGAATCGATGAACAACGAGCAAATGATGCCTTTTACAACCAATGAATTGCAGCAAAACTTACCTGCATCAAAATCGATTTTGATATCAAATAATGATGCTCAAAAAATGACAGCCGTCCATCCTGTAGAGGAAACGTTAAACCTTGCAGACCATGAAAGAGAATATATTATCAAAGCTTTGAAAAAACACCGCAGTCGACGTAGAGACGCGGCTTCTGAACTCGGGATATCTGAACGAACATTGTACCGTAAAATAAAAGAGTATGATATTGAAGAGTAATTTATTATTTCTAGGATTGTTGGCGTTTATAGGTGGATTTTCTGCTTGTAAGGTATACAGTTTTACTGGTGCAGCTATAGAAGGTAAAACGATCAATATTCATTTTATTGAAAACAATGCTCGTACAGTGGTTCCATCTTTAAGTTCTGCTTTTACTGAAAAATTGCGTCAACGAGTTTTGTCTCAATCATCCTTGGCTCAAGTTAATTCAGAACAAGTAGACTACGATATGTCGGGCGAAATAACAGCCTACGATGTGAGTGTTGCAGCTATTACTGGCAACGAAACGAGTTCTAAAAATCGATTGACGATTACAGTCAATATCGATTTTAAAAACAAACTGAATGAAAAGGCAAATTTTAATCAGAGTTTCTCGCGATTTGCTGATTTTAGTGCTGATCAAAATATACAAACTGTCGAAAATCAATTGATAGCAACTATTTCGGATCAGTTGGCCGACGATATTTTCAATAAAGCCTTCGTGAATTGGTAAAAAATTATGAAATACAATATCTAATTTTTATTGACAAATAAAACTTTTTTCACTGTGATACAACAATTATTTTTGTCATCTTTTTTAAAATTATACAAACTTGGCATTACTAGGTAACTTAATCAGTCGGTCGTTGCGTATACGAAAATCGTTTACGATTCAAACAGGAACGCCGAGGTCATATCAACTTCAGGTTTTGCAACGTTTGATGAAAAAAGCCAAAAATACGCACTTTGGTAAACATTATAATTTCAACGAAATAGTTAATTCGAGTACATTGTATGAAGAATATAAAAAGCGTATACCTTTTCACAACTACAACCAAATGTATAGCAGGTGGTGGAAATTTAGCTATGAAGGAGAGCGCAATATCGCATGGCCGGGTAAAGTAAAGTATTTTGCATTGAGCTCGGGTACTTCTGAAAGTTCGAGCAAACATATTCCTGTCACTGACGATATGATTAAATCCGTGAAGCGAGCTGGTTTTAAGCAGTTTTATTCCATGCAAAACTTCGATTTACCAGCCAATGTATTCGAAAAAGGTATATTGATGCTAGGCGGCACGACATCATTATTTGAACAGGGCGATTATTATGAGGGCGATATGAGCGGCATCAGTGCCAAAAATATGCCGAAATGGTTGTCTTTTTTATTTTATAAACCAGGTCAAAGTATTTCTAAAAGACCACGTTGGGAAGATCGAATCAAATTGATTGTACGCAAAGCCCCAAAATGGAATGTAGGTACAGTTTGTGGAGTGCCAGCTTGGGTTTTGATAGTATTTGAAGAAATTATCAAATACCACAAAGTCAACAATATCCACGAAATATGGCCTAATCTGTCTTTGTACATTCACGGTGGAGTATCGTTTGAACCTTATCGTGAAAACTTTAAAAACTTGTTGGGTAAACCTATCACGTATATTGAAACCTATATGGCCTCTGAAGGTTCATTTGGATTTCAAGCTCGGCCTAATACGAAAGGGATAAAATTGATTTTAAACAACAATATATTTTACGAATTTGTACCATTTAATACCGAGAATTTCACTGACGATGGCGAGGTGAAACCAGATGCCAAAGCATACATGGTGCATGAAGTAGTTGCTGATAAAGAGTATGCAGTTGTATTGTCTACTTGTGCAGGTGCTTGGCGTTATATCATTGGCGATGTCATTAAATTTACTTCAGTTAAAGAAAGTGAATTTATAATTGTAGGTCGTACTAAACAATTTTTAAGCCTATGTGGTGAGCATTTGAGTGTCGATAATATGAATAAATCCATAGATGAAGTACAAAGAAAATTAAACATCACCATCAAAGAATTCACTGTTGCTGGATTTATGCATCAAGGATTGTTTGCACACAGATGGTATATCGGTTGCGACGATAATACCGTTGACGAAGCAGAACTTATAAAGCATATAGATGAAATATTATGCCGTATCAATGATGATTACGCTGTAGAGCGAACATCGGCTTTGCCTCATTTATTTGTTGAAGTTTTACCCTCATCTACTTTTATTGATTTTTTACATGCTACAGGCAAATTTGGTGCAATGAATAAATTTCCACGAGTTTTGAAAAACAAACAATTGAACGAATGGACTAATTTTTTGTCTGCAAAAATCGGTGCAAGTGCAAATTAATAGTGTTGGATGAATACTAAAAGATTCTTTTTTTAAGTTTAGATTCATAGAACTTTTCTTTATGAAAAAAGTTATTATCCTACTCGTTTTGATTCAGTTTTTTGTAAAAGCCATATCTGCTCAATACAATATTAATCGTTACAATTATAATGTATCTGAATATCAAAAATCTACTAAACATTATAGTCCATTCATAGCTGCAGCAGGCTCCTATTTGATACCAGGATTAGGTTAAATCTATTGTAATGAATCGCAACGTGGATTGTCTTTTTTTGGGGGGTATGTTGGATGTTTACCTGTAGCAGTTGTTGGTGTAACGTATCAAACAAATCAAATGATTGGACCATTTCAACTCAATGAAGTTCTTATGTTTGGTGGTGTTGCAGGAAGTGTCCTTATTCGTTACGGTTGCATATTTGATGCCATTAGAGTTGCAAAAATCAATAGTATAGCATACGATAATCAACCAAAAATCTCTAGAATACATTTCAATATAGGTCCTTCAATTGCACGAAATGTAATGAATACCTCGTTGAATGTGGGCTTTAAATTAAATGTCAATTTTTAAAAAAAGTATAACCTATTTATGAAAATTTTGTTGAATACCAGCAGTAAAGTAAAGTTCAACTATTTTATATTGAATTTGTTTAAACATTTGGTCCTCATATTCAAATTCCATAGGACTCGAAAAGACTGCCAGAGGGTAATAGCGTATGCCAAAGGTCATCAACAAATTTCGTTTGTCAATTCTAAATGACGAATTTAAAATTGTATTGCCCAATTCGATAAATGGCTGTATTTTTTTAAACTTTAATGTAGTATCTGTTACATTGTAGATATAGGGTGTTGAAGGATTATCATAACTCGATATGTATTGGGTTTGTGATCCTGTTCTTGAAACGCCTAAACTTATATGCGGTAAATGCGTTAAAAAATCACTCTCAAATTTCAATCCAGCCTTAACTCTAAACCAAATCTCGGGAAATTTAAGTCCAGTTTTAGTTCCATCGTTGTATTTATGCAAGGTCATACTTCTTGGATTATATCCTATGCCTATTCCTCCCCAAAATAAATTGTCACTTATCTTTGCATAGTCTAATCCGAATTGTGGAAGAAAATGAGATGAATAAGATTTTGATTGCGGTATGGACGAATAATACACTGTTTGCGTTACACCCAAATGTCCCACAAGCGTGTGTGTAATTTGCCCGAACAAATTTAAACTCATGGTAAAGAAAAACACAATTAAAAATAATTTTCGCATACTGATATAACGTTATTCGATGTTTGATTCGTATTTTTTATGGACAAAAACAACTGTACTAAAAACTATTTTACTACACAACCATTCACTGCATCCGTATCGGGATTGATAAATACGAGCTTGCCTTCTGCATTTTCTCCCATCAATATCATGCCGTTACTTTCGATTCCTCTCATTTTTCGGGGTGCTAAGTTGGCTACTAAAGTTACTTGTTTACCTATTATTTCCTCTGGCGAAAAATGCATTGCGATACCACTTACTACAGTTCGTTGCTCGAAACCTAAATCAACAGTTAGTTTAAGTAATTTATCTGCTTTTTCTACTTTTTCAGCAGCAATGATTTTTCCTACGCGCAAATCTATTTTTTCGAAGTCTTCAAATACAATTTCGGCCTTTATTGGTTGAATTTGAGTTTCAACAGGACTTGGTTCATTCGTACTTTTAGTCGCAAGTAAGCTGCCAGCTTTTAGTTTCTCTATCTGCGCTTCTATTTCTATATCTTCTACTTTTCTAAATAATAATTCAGGTGCTGCTAGCGGATAGCCAACTTTCAATAAGTTTAAACTGCCACCGTTTTCCCAATCGAGCATACGATCTACAACTTTCATCATTTTACACAATTTCTGTGCTGTAAATGGTAAAAATGGATTGCAGTAAATGGCTAAGTTGGCACACAATTGAAGACACATATGCAAACTATTATCAATCAGTTCTTGTTGTCCAGCTTTTTTCCACGGCTCTTTGTCTTGTAAATACTTATTGCCTTCACGCGCTAAATCTATTACAGCAAATAATCCTTCTCTAAACTTGTAGTGTTCGATACAATGTTCGATAGTTTGCTTTGTGAGTACTATTTTTTCAAATAACGCATCGTCAGAAGCATCTTTATGATCCATATGAAATTTAGGTACTTTGCCATTGCATAGTTTGTGCATGAGTACAAATGCTCTATTGACAAAATTTCCAAAAATGGCTACAAGCTCACTGTTGTTTCTATCTTGAAAATCCTTCCATGTAAAATCATTGTCTTTTGTTTCAGGTGCGTTGGCGATTAAAGTATAACGCATCGCATCTTGCATATCAGGAAAGTCTTTGACATATTCATCGACCCATACCGCCCAATTTCGGCTGGTGCTAACTTTTTCGCCTTCAATGTTTAAAAACTCATTAGCAGGTACATTGTTTGGCAATACAAATCCACCATGGGCTTTGAGCATAGCTGGAAAAATAATACAATGAAAAACGATATTGTCTTTGCCCAAAAAGTGAACTAGTTTAGTATCTTCTTTACACCAATAGTCGCTCCATTGAGGAGTCAATTCTTTTGTTGCAGAAATATAACCTATAGGTGCATCAAACCAAACATAAAGGACTTTGCCAGCCGTATCGGGCATTGGGAGGCTCACACCCCAATTACTATCTCTAGTCATTGCGCGCGGATTTAAACCACTGTCAATCCAACTTTTGCATTGACCGTACACATTGTTTTTCCATTCTTTATGGTCTTCTAGTATCCATTGCTTGAGCCATGGTTCATAATTTTGAAGCGGTAAATACCAATGCGTCGTTTTCTTTTTGATGGGAACAGAATTGCTTAAAGCACTTTTGGGATTTATCAATTCATCTGGAGAAAGGGTAGAACCACATTTTTCGCATTGATCGCCATAGGCATTTTCATTGCCGCATTTTGGACAAGTTCCAGTGATATACCTATCTGCCAAAAACATTTTTTTCTCTTCATCATAATATTGCTCAGATTCACGTTCTTCAAATTGACCTTTATCGTACATGGTTTTGAAAAATGCTTGAGCAGTTTCATGATGTATAGGCTTGGATGTTCGCGAAAATATATCAAATGAAATACCCATGGTTTTGAGGCTTTCATTAATGATAGTGTAATATTTATCGACAATTTCTTGAGGTGTAACACCTTCTTTCATGGCACGAATGGTAATCGGTACGCCATGTTCGTCTGTACCACAAATAAATTTAATGTCTTCTTTTTTTGCTCTTAAGTAACGGCTGTAAACATCAGCTGGTAAAAAATTTCCAGCCAAGTGTCCTATATGTACAGGTCCATTGGCATAAGGTAATGCAGCTGTAACTAAATGTCTTTTATATTCAATCATATTAAATTTTTTATATTAAATCCAGTCTAATACTTCCATTAAGGACTGTTTAATTTTTTTAATTTGTGCAGGGTTTATTTTTCCTATTTCCTTAACAAAGCGTTGGTTATCAATGGCTCTTACTTGATCTATCAGAATTGCAGATTCTTTTTTCAATCCACTTTCAGCTGGTTTTAGGTTGTATCTTAAAGGTTCTGCATTCAGTATAATGTTTGTTGTAATAGGAAGAATAATTGTTGAAGGGTGTATCGAATTTAACAAATCAGATTGTATCACCAACACAGGTCTGACCTTTCCAGCTTCAGTACCTAGCTGAGGATTCAAATTGGCAGTATAGATATACCATTGTTTAATCTTCATAATCTATATTTATGTCTTCAAATTCTGCCAAAACATCCATTGAATTTTTACTGACTAATTTTGATGCATTATTAAGTCTCAACTCTAGTTGTTTTCTTTTTTTATGTCGATTATAATATTCTATGGCTTGATTGATATACTGATTTCTTGAAATTTTGATTTCCTTGATCAATTCATCTGTTTCTTTTATAATTGAATCCTCGATTTTTAATGACAATGATTTCATATTAATTATTTGTATCACAAAATTATATCATAAAATGATATCATTTCGAAAATACTCATCTTTTATTGTTCTATTTCATTCTTTTTCTTTCCAAACAATTGATAGGATGAAAACCCTATTCTAAATAAACCATATACAATCATAAAAACGGGTAATGCTCTACTTTTTGCAGTAGCTGGTCGCGAAATAAAAACGTATAGCCCT
>JBILCF010000261.1:0-2543 GCA_044353325.1 Chitinophagaceae bacterium
CATCATAAACAGCTTTGTTTTTTGTAACAAAAGCGCCAATTCGACCGCCACAAGCACTATAACGTTTAGAAATAGTATCCAAAAGAATCACATGTTGCTCCAAACCTTCCAAATTCATCGCAGAAATGTGGGTATGACCATCGTAGCAAAACTCTCGATAAGCCTCGTCGGACATTAAATACAAATCATGTTTAAGGCACAATTCCTTCAATACATTCATTTCATCAGCCGAATACAAATAACCAGTTGGATTATTTGGATTACATATCATGATGGCTTTTGTTTTGGATGTAATATTTTTTTCAAAATCTTCGATTGGAGGAAGTTTAAAACCATCTTCAATGCTTGATGAAATGGGTTTGATGCTGACTTGAGCTGCTACAGCAAAACCATTGTAATTGGCATAAAATGGTTCAGGTATAATGATTTCATCACCCGGATCGAGACATGCCATCATAGCAAACTGAATGGCTTCACTCCCACCCGTTGTAACAATGATTTCATCAGGCGTCAAATTGATATTGAAACGACTATAATAAGTACATAATTTATTTCGGTAGCTTTCAAAACCTGCACTGTGGCTGTACTCCAAAACGGTCATATCCATATTGCGAACGGCGTCCAACACCAATTTTGGTGTTACGATATCTGGTTGGCCAATATTGAGATGATATACTTTAGTTCCTCTTTTCTTTGCCGCTTCGGCATAAGGTACAAGTTTACGTATAGGTGAAGGTGGCATTTGCTCCCCACGATGTGATATTGAAGGCATAGAATATTAATTTATTGAAAGTGTACAAAGATAATTTTTTTGTGCAAACAAAAAAGACAAAGTCAACTGAAAAAACACAAGAAGAAACAAGCTATTTCATACCAATAACTTTATTATCCCAATCGTAAATATCTTTTAAGTACATAATATTACCGGTGCTATCTAAAGCAGTGGTAAGATATACAAAATGGACATTGATATTGCGTGTCATAGGAACGAAAATGGTTTTACGCAGTTTGCATATTGAATCTACCTTTTGATAAGAATATTTTGCACTATCTCGTAATAAAAATGCAGCAAACTCTTTTGGTTTATGTACTCGAACACAGCCCGAACTGTTGGCACGATAAAATTTGACAAAGTCTTCACGGTGAGGTGTGTCGTGCATATAAATAGACCAAGGATTTGGCATATTGAATTTAATTTCTCCCAAGGAACTATTATAGCCAGGTGCTTGACCAAACGAAAAATTTCTAAAGTTACTCGAATTGATACCCGAACCACTCACTTGTCTACCACGACGATCGTATGCACGTAGCCCTTTTCGAGCCAAATAAGAACCACCTCTTCGAGCTAAGCCAGGTAGTACGTCTTCTTTCAAAATAGTAGGTGGCACTATCCAAGGTGGGCTAAACACAATATCTTTGATTTTGGTATCCAATGTCATGGTTGCTCGAGACGGCCGTCCTACTACAGTGCGCATATTAAACATCACAGAGTCATTTTCGACATAATCAACTTCCATTTTGGGAATATTAGACCAAATATAAGGCTGAGCAAAATCATGTCGCAACCAACGCATTCGTTCCATATTAAGCGCCAATTTCTGTTGTTTTAAATCATAATTTAGATTGAGTCTGCGCAGGGTTGCAGTATCTAACTTTCCTGTTGCTTTAAGTTGATTTCTAAATTGAAATGTTTTAATCGTTTCTATTAATTTAGCATCGCAAACCGAAGAGTTAGAATCCATATCAAGTTTCAATTCTGTAAATAGTCGTTTACGTAACAATGCTATTTCGGGCGATGAAAAACCCAATTGAATTGAATCTTTTAATTGGGTAATTTGTGACATATCGCCTGATTTTTTTAAGCTATCCAAACGAATATATTCTGCTCTGAAAGAGGTATACCAAGGATGTTTGGGGCGCATAAAAGCAAAAGCAACATTGAAATCGTTTGCTAAAATTGATTTTTTCAATGCCAAGACTTCGTCGAATGTTGAATCATTGATATTTTTCCAGTTTTTATTCTTCTTGTTTTGTTCGTACAATTTACCAATAACCATATCATGGGAAGCCATAAAAAAAGACTTGGTCATGCAAAGTTCAAACTTGCTCCAATCTTCATTTGAATGATCCTTTTGGGTTTTGAATTTTTCGTATTCAGGATGTTGTTTGAAAATAGAATATAGTTCGGGTTGCAATCCATCAAACTTCAAACTATCCAAAGCTGAAAGGTATAGTTCAGTATTTGAATTTATACCTTGTTCATTGATCCATACAGGTTTGAAATTGTTGTTGGTATAAAATTCTTTAATTTTAATTCGTATTAAACTATCGTTTCTCGTAGTATCTAACATACAATCGATAGACATTTGAGGAGAGTTTAAAGAATTAGAAAGTGCACTTGTAATGTCTTCTAATTGTATTGAGGCCTTAGGAAAAAGTTTGGATTCAGTAGTTTTCGAAACAGAAGTTTGATTATCACAAGCGACAAAACCTGTTAAGAATACAAAAATTAAACAGAAATTAAGGCATGCTAACTTAATGGA
>JBILCF010000139.1:0-7838 GCA_044353325.1 Chitinophagaceae bacterium
AGAAGAATGCGATTTGTTTAATTTGATTTCTTTACAATATGAAAATACTGGAAAACCTGATTCAGGGATTTACTACCTTAGAATGCACAAGCTACTAAGTGATACAATTTTAAGTGACAAAAACTTTGCTCATTTGGCATTTATACAAACACAATATGAAACCAAATTGATCGATAAAGAAAACGCTGAATTAAGGTCTATTCAAAAAACACAAACTAAAAAATTAAGTGTTCAAAATTTGCTATTGATAGCTTCTGCATTTATTATCATATTGGCTTTAATAAGTTTGATTTTATTTTATAGATCATTTCAACACAAAAAGAAAAATTTGGAGCTTGAAGAGCAACGGAAATTATCAGAGTATAACCAGCAAATTGCTGAAATGGAGGTCAAATCGCTTCGATCTCAAATGAATCCTCATTTTTTATTCAATTCACTGAATTCAATTCGAAACTATATTATTAAAAACGAACCTCAATTAGCTAGCGATTACTTGGCCAATTTCGCATCCTTAATGCGTAAAATATTGGATGCATCGCAACAAAGTTTTATATCGCTTGATGAAGAAATAGATATGCTTAAATTGTATCTAGACTTGGAGCGCATGCGATTTTCTAATAAGTTTTCTTATTCTATTGTATTAGATGAATGTTTAGATAGCTCGAATTTAAATATTCCAACGATGGTAATTCAACCATTTATTGAAAATGCAATTTGGCATGGATTGTTACCAAAAGAATCGTTAGACGGTGCTTTAAAAATTCATTTTAAAGAAAATGCCTCCAATCAGGACGAAATATTGTGTGAGATTATAGACAATGGAATAGGACGTGCTAAAAGCGAAGCCATTAAAAGTCAACTAAAAAAACACCATTCAAAAGGAATTAATATTACACGTGAACGCCTGAAAAGATTGTCCAAACTAGATCTTTCTGAGCCATTCGAAATTATTGATTTAGTGGATCAAAATGGCGTTGCAGTGGGCACTAAAGTGGTTTTACACTTGCCTATTTTATAAAAAAATGACCTTGTTTAAAAAAATAGTTGCAATTCTATGTTTGTAATCTTATTTTTAGACTTTAGAAAAAGCAATTATGATGCTAAAACGTATTTTATTTATAGCCCTTTGCAGTGTAATAGCGATCCAATCAGACGCTCAAAACATGCGTAAGGTCCTCAAGAAAAGAACTGCTGAGGCTTGTGTTTACGGGAATGTAGGCTATTATGGCAATGCACATTGGGGCGCTGGAGCAAACATTCATTATTTGCATGGTATTGGTCGCAAACGCCAAACTTTTAGTGTCGGGATGGGCTTAAGAGCCAATGTATTTAGCTCAAAAAAACGATCTTACACTACATCTAGTCAGGCTTTGACAGCATTAAATCCTGGTGGTGCAGATACAATGTATATGCCAGAAGTGCAAACAAACACTTTAAATGCTTATATCGCTGTCAAAATTCACATCAAACGTGGTGTAGATTTCTTTATCAATACAGATATTGGTGGTATAAACTTTGGTGATAGCAAGGATGGCTATTTCAGATCTTACGAAACAAATCCTATACCTCCAGGTACGAAATACAAAACTGAACCTTATGCATTTAATATGAATATGGTCAATCAAGAAAGCTATGGTACTATAATGACTGAAGCCTATGGTTCGTTTCGATTAAACAATGTATTGAAGTGGCGTTTAGGCGTAAACTATTACAGAAATGAATACAAAGTAGATCGTGTTGTTCCTATGAATGGTAAACGTTTTTATCAAAATCATTGGATGGTTATGAGTGGTTTAGCATTTGATATTCGTTGGCACAAAACCATTCGACAAACACAGTATTTCTTATAAAAATTCTACACAATAAAAATATTAAAAAGGGCATTATTGCCCTTTTTTTGGGCCCATATTTGCAGGTTAATGTTACCACAGTTATTGTTATGAATAAAAATCAACAGCAAATTTGAGGTTTAACCCTTATTTTTGCCGCATCGTGAACGAATCTAAATCTATAGCATTTCATACCCTTGGGTGTAAACTCAATTTTTCTGAAACTTCTACCTTGTCAAGATTGTTTGATAAAGAAGGTTTTGAAAAACGTGAATTCAATCAAGATGCCGATGTATACGTCATCAACACATGTTCGGTTACCGAAAATGCGGATAAAGAATGTAAGCAGTTGATTCGAAAGGTGAAAAGGCAAAATCCAAATTCAACTGTAGTTATTACTGGTTGTTATGCACAGCTCAAAGCTGAGGAAATTGGTCGTATCGATGGTGTCGACATTGTAATAGGTGCTGGAGAAAAATATAATATTGTAGAACATCTCAAAACATACAAA
Source organism: Chitinophagaceae bacterium (assembly GCA_044353325.1). Taxonomy (GTDB): domain Bacteria; phylum Bacteroidota; class Bacteroidia; order Chitinophagales; family Chitinophagaceae; genus OLB11. The sequence continues at coordinate 2,341 of JBILCF010000139.1, forward strand.
AAGAATGGAACTGCTAAAGTTTGCAGTTGTGATATCGACGATGTTGAAGGATTTCACTCTTCATTTTCGCTCAACGACCGAACACGCACATTCCTAAAAGTACAAGACGGTTGCGATTACAGTTGTACATTCTGTACTATTCCGCTTGCCAGAGGTCATAGTCGGAGCGATACTATACAAGGAGTCATAGACAATGTCAAAGAGTTGCAACAAACTGGCATTCAAGAAATTGTGTTGACAGGTGTCAATCTTGGGGACTTTGGCAAAGGTTTCAATGGCAATCGGACACGTGAAGAGAATTTCTATGATTTAGTGGTTGCTTTGGATCAGCAGACAACGATTCCGAGGTACAGAATTTCATCAATTGAACCTAATTTGCTCACAAACGAAATCATTGATTATGTAGCTGCATCGAGAAGTTTTATGCCACATTTTCATATCCCTTTGCAAAGTGGAAGTAATGTATTGTTGGCTCGTATGAAACGTAGATACAAACGCGAATTGTATGCAGATCGAGTAGCTCATATTAAATCTATCATGCCGCATTGCTGTATTGGTGTTGATGTAATTGTAGGTTTCCCCGGTGAAACAGAGGAATTGTTTCAAGAAACCTATGATTTTTTACACGGATTAGATATTTCCTATTTACATGTATTCACGTATTCTGAACGAGAAAATACACCTGCAATAGATATGGATGGTGTGGTACCTATCCATGTGCGCAAAGAGCGCAACGCCCGCTTACGCGATTTGTCCGAAAAGAAAATGAACTTTTTTACTGAACAACATCTGGGACAGTCAAGGTCTGTATTGTTCGAACAAAGCGAAAAAAATGGTACAATGGAAGGCTATTCTGATAATTATATCAAAGTGTCTATTCCCTTTCAAGCCGAAAATGTCAATACAATTGTTGATGTAACTATATAAAAAAAGCAACTCATTCGAGTTGCTTTTTTATCTTACAATTTGCCTAAATTATTTTTTGCTCAAGGCTTTTAGTTTTTCGAATAATAGTTTTTCGCCTCCTTCTTCATAGCCTGTGTGTTGAAACACAATTTTACCATTTTGGTCTACTATCATGGTATAAGGTACATTTTGAAAATTCAACGAACGTTTCAAGTCGCTATTTGGATCCAAGTATACTGGGAAGTCCCATCCTTGTGATTTTGAATATGTTTTTACCATTGCAGTAGCACGAGAATCATCGATAGAAACTGTCATGTAGTTAAAGTCAACTTCTTTTTTCCAATCGGGTAATTTAGTTTTGATATTTTTGATTTCTTGCTTGCAAGGAATACACCAAGTTGCCCAAAAACTCACTAAGGTCAATTTGCCTTGTTCAAATGTTTCATTGAATGCTTTTTGTTTGCCATTCAAGTCACGTACAATAGTCTTAGGTAATTCTTGGTTTTGTGCCATTGAAGCTAAGCTGAACAAAGCAAAGGCAGCACTGAATAGTATATTTTTCATGTTTTTTAATTTAAAATCTTACTCAAATATAGACTTTCTATAGAAATAATAGTTAAAAATGCCTTCCGTTAATATATCATTAATGTTTAAAATGGCGCATGCCTGTTATCACCATGGCCAATTGTTGGTCCTTGCAGTATTGGATGGAATCTTTGTCTCGAATGCTCCCGCCAGGTTGTATAAAGGCGGTTATTTGATTTTCATGTGCAATTTTTACACAGTCATCAAAGGGGAAGAAAGCATCTGAGGCTAAAACGGCTCCGTTTAAATCAAATTCAAATTGTTGGGCTTTGGCTATTGCATGTTTCAAGGCATCAATGCGCGAAGTTTGACCGCATCCTTTACCTATTAGTTGTTTATCTTTGACTATAGCAATGGCATTCGATTTCAAGTGTTTGCAAATCAAGTTGGCAAAGGCTAGGTCTTCTTTTTCAGCTTCGGTTGTTTCTCTGCCGCCTACTTCATCCCAAATCAAGTAGTTGCCTTGATCGCTATCTTGTTGCACAGTACCGTTGAGTAGTTTTTTCGAACTTGTAGCTGGCAATTGTACTTGTTTGTTTTCCAACAAAATTCTATTTTTCTTTTGTTGCAAAATCAGCATAGCATCTTCATCAAATGCAGGTGCTATAAGCACTTCAAAGAAAATATCATTGATGGCTTCTGCTGTTTCCAGATTGATACTTCTGTTGCAGACAAGCACACCGCCAAAAGCACTTTCGGGATCGCCAGCTAAAGCTTTTTTCCAAGTGTTCAATACCGTATCACCAGAGCTTACACCGCATACATTTGTATGTTTGATGATGGCAAATACAACTTCTTGAGAAGTTTCAAACTCTTGTATCAATTGCATAGCCGCATCTACATCCACCAAATTGTTGTACGATAGTTCCTTACCATGTCGTTGTGTAAATAATGTATCTAAGTTACCCGTAAACTGAGCTTGCTGATGCGGATTTTCGCCATAGCGCAATACCGTAGTTTGAGTATTGAAATAATTCGAAATGGCTATATCGTACTGCATCACAACCTCAAATGCCTTCGCTGCAAAGGCTCTACGTTGATCGTAGGTCGTTGCACCATCTTGGTCTATCAATATTTTTTCGAGTACAGCATAGTCGTCTTTCGAGGCCAAAACCGTCAAATCAATATGGTTTTTGGCCGCTGCACGTATCATAGATGGACCGCCTATGTCTATTTTTTCTATAATCAATGCTTCCTCAGAGGTCGATGCGACTGTTTCTTCAAATGGATACAGGTCTACAATCACAAGGTCTATAGTAGGTATTTCATATTCTTGCATTTCGGCTTGGTCTTGTTCGTTGGCTCTACGGCCTAGTATACCGCCAAACACTTTGGGATGCAAGGTTTTGACTCTCCCGCCCAATATAGAAGGGTAGTGCGTTATGGTTTCTACGCCTATGCAGGGTATACCTATGTTTTCGATAAACTGTTGCGTACCGCCAGTAGAATAAATGGTAACGCCCTGTTTGTGCAAGGTTTGGACCAAGGCATCCAATCCATCCTTATAAAATACCGATATGAGTGCCGAAGAGATTTTTTTGTGCATAGAATTCATTCAAATGAGGTGCAAAGGTAGAGAGAATGCAATAAAGAACAAACTATCGGAGCCAAACTATGCAACATTTCTCAACTACGACTAGCTTCTTGTCTCGTCTTTTTAGACGAGATCTAGGCTGTCCACCAGGGACATGTACTTTGTGGAGCTGAGGAAATGAGAGTTGGCAAAGCCAACTAATATCATTGAAACCACAAAGTCATAGCCTTTGTAAAGAGCAATAATTACTAGAAGGTTAACTTTTATTAGACTTTTAATCTATATGCACAAAAGTTGGTGATTTTACATCTGTAACATGTAAGGATGTGTGTCAACATACAAGTCGTCAAAAGTATCTAAAGGAATCAATTTGTCACCTTGAATAAGCAATTTACTATTTTCAAGACAAATATTTTCGTCTTTTAAACTTGTTTTAAGGTGAAATGTAAAACAATTTGAACTATCTATTATTGGTGTGTAATTCCATTGCATAAATCTGGGAGAACTTGAGGTTAAAATGATTTTTTGGATTTTTTTCAATTTACAATACAACGTATCATTCGATTTGCAACTTCCATATGATTCAGAATTTATCATAACATCAACTAAATGAACCCAAGTAGAAGCTTTAATCGAATCAGGATTTTCAACTATTGATATTTTAATCAAATCATTTTCATTTGTGGGTAAGTACTTTTCTTGAACACTACAGAAGTCTTTCATTTTGAAAGTTGAGACTAGTTTAAGTGTATCTAAATTAGTTTTCCAAGTACCTGTGCAGTACCTTTTTTCATTTCCTATTGAAGAACCAATATTAAAGTATCTAAAAGAAAATATGAAAGTACTATCATCAAATAGGTGTAATTTTTTTTCTTCAAAGTATTCTTTTGCAATTTTCTTTTTACCTTTTTGGGATGTAGTATATACTGTCCCAGATGAGTTTTTGCCGATATAAGTCCCAATCTTTGCTTGGCTATTTGATACAAGTGTTGATAGAAATAAAGAAAAAAATAGTACTAAATACTTTAAGATAAAATATTGTCTTTCGTAATTGATCTTTTCCTTACTCAACAACTCATTATATGCTAAAAAAATAGTCACAAAACAAATATACTTGATATTAAATGATAGCCAAATGCTTTTACCCTAAAGAATGTCAACCTGGGCAAACTAAGACTTAAAAACTTAATCAATAAAAATTATTCAAAAGCAATTGATACCATTGACTGAAACATTTGTATTTAAAACAGCAGTGGTGATATAATCTGGGGTATAAGGACCAGGCTAATTGCAATTATTTTTTATTTAGATTATTAAACTATTTTATTACTTACCGAGCTTCGTAAATTTTGCAACTTTTGATTCGGTGCCATTTATATAAACTAAAAAATAAACGCCTCTTGAAAGTGCACTAATATCTATAGTACTATAAAAAGTATTTGCTTGCACCTTTTGAGATAATAGCTTGGCACCATTATCTGCTATAATTTGAAAAGTAGCTCCTGTGCTAATTGCTGCTGAGTGATCTATACTTATACTATTCAGTGCTGGATTAGGATACACATTTAATTCTACACAGCCAGGAGGTAAAAGAGTGATTTCAGATGTAACAGAACATCCGCTAGAATCAACTACAGTGAATGTCCATACACCAGGTCCTTTTATAAAATCACCGAAGCCAGTGTAAGGTGGCTTTCCACCATTAGCAGAAATCTTTATCATAGTGCTATCTCCGCAATATTTAATAGGCTCATAAGACGCAACTATTTTTAATTCTTCAGGTTCTGTAATAGTTATTTCTGGACTAACTGCTGCAGTACAAGCGGCATTATCTTTCAGTCGGATGGCTATTGTATATTCGCCTGCTGGCACATTAATACTATTTGAAGTTTGATATGAACCACTATTCAAGCTATATTCATAAGCACCTACACCACCTATTGCAGTTATTGTAAGCGTGCTACTATCACCATGACAAGTTATTGGAGTTGCAACAACAGTTCCACTAATTGGAAGCGGTTCTGCTAAAAAGATGGTATCGGATTTATTTGAACATCCATTAGAATCTTTAATTGTAATTACGTAAGAGCCCGAAGGAACAAAAAACAAATTTGAAGGTTGAAATATTGTGTCATTGAGGCTGAACTCATAAGGTAAAACACCACCAGTAGCTGAAACAGTAATGGTGCTATAATCTCCAGAACAACTTATTGTTGTTGCTGAAGCATTGACGATAGGAGTTTGAGGCTGTGGGTTAATTACAACGTTGAGTATAGTGGGTGAGCAGCCACTCAAATTTTGAACTGCTAAAGTATAAATTCCTGAATTTGCTGTAAAGCCATTAACTGGATAACTGCTGAATGGTGCACCATTAAAACTAAATGTTAGTGCTGTAGTATCGCTAACTACAAGTATTTCTCCCGTAGCTATTGTACAAGTCGGGTGTGTAATACTTACAATAGGTAAAGCAGGA
>JBILCF010000262.1:0-2505 GCA_044353325.1 Chitinophagaceae bacterium
GATTAAAAGCTTTTGCCTCACCAAACATGCCACTCATATCGATTACATTACTTGTATTCCAATTTCCAATGGGTTGATTAAATAAAGTGGCTAGATTAAACATATTAGACATATTGGTAACATTACTCGTATTCCAATTACCGATGGGTTGATTAAATTGGTAAGTATTATTACTATTTGTAGAAGAAAACATTCCACTCATATCGGTAACATTACTCGTATTCCAATTTCCAATGGGTTGATTAAAATTAAATGCATCACGAAACATTTGACCCATATAAATAACATTACTCGTATTCCAATTTCCAATGGGTTGATTAAAACTTGAATCATCAGCAAACATTCCACTCATAATAGTCACATTACTCGTATTCCATGCATCTATATTAGCAGGGCTATTTAAACTACTACATCCCATAAACATTGCCGCCATGTTTGTTACTAAACTTAAATCGGGTGCATCAGTTGCGGATATATTGAGAGAATCGCAACCATAGAAAGCAGTTTCCATGCTAGTCCAATCAACTCCTCCCCATTGTTCTATATCTACTAAACGACTTCTGTCTGCGATAGTTCCGTTGTTATACATTTTAATTCTATTAAAATTAGTAGGATTAATTATTAATCGAATTTTACCATTTGTAGGCAAGCCTGAAATGGTTGCTGTGGTTCCATTAAAACTTCCACTACCTATGGTACCTGCTGGTATAGTTGCCCAAGTGTAGTTTACGGTGCCTGTTGTGCCAACTCCAAAAGTAATGGAGTTTGGAGAAGAACCAAAGACGCTTAAATCCCAAACGGTAATAAAATCTTGTGCATGCACACCATAGGCAAAAAAAGCCACTAAAACTAAAAGTATAATCTTTTTCATAAATAAAAATTCAAAATTAAATAAAAAAAAGCCGATTACACCTAAAAATCATGCATTTTTCTTGCACAAAAAAAAGGGTTCCAAACTTGTATCGTCTGAAACCCTTTATTTACTAGTGGTCCCACTTGGACTTGAACCAAGGACCCCCTGATTATGAGTCGTTGGATGTAGTTTTAGATTTGTTAGGAGGGATTACATTACATGCTATTAAACTACTTAGAATGACCAAAGCCAATAGTGCTAAACAGGTTTGTGTGTTTGTTTTCATATTGATATATTTTGTTTTATTGCTTACTTGTTATACGAAATCTTTGTCGATATAGGTTCCAATTCCGCGCCTCCCCATTCTACGACAGTAAATCCCTTGCGCGTTTTTTGTAAGTAGCTCAAATCCTGCAAGGGGAAATCTATCTTTGTTTCAAGCGGTTGAGTGAGCATCATAATCCGAATAAGGGTTTCTGGTTTGGGCGAAATATGCAATGAAGCTAAAGCTTCATAGTCTGTTCCGGCAAAATGAACCAAGTTGTACGGATGATTTTCCATACGAGGCAACCAATGCATGATGAATTCATTGGCTTCACGTCTGTTTAGGCCCAAATAAGCTAGTTTCTTCTCCAAAAATGCTGCTGTTTCTGTACCAGGAACTATAAAGCCATCCTTTGCTTCTAATGGCTTACGCGGTATACCTTCCCAAAACAATGCATAATACTCCTGACCATTTTTGTCCCACAAAGTGCCATTGGGTTCAGCTACCACTTCCCAACCTTGAGCAGAATAAGCAGGGTAGGTATGTGTCAATTTTCCTTTGTAGTTTAATGCGACATGTATAGGTGTTTTTTCTGTAGGATAGAGATAGATTACTGGTTTTTCCAAACGTGCTTCAAATCGTTTATACAACACTTCAAGGTCTGTAATAGTGCCGGATTTTATTGTCAAGGGATTTGTAAAGTTTTTAAATGATAAGGCTCTAATCTCTATTTCATATTTGCCCTCAGTCAAATTTTTTATTTCAAATTTACCGTACATATCCGAAATGACACCTTGCACCATAGTGTCATTTTTGTTGAGCTTCACTATGGCACCTTCAATGATATCTTCCGATTGCATGTCTTTTATCGTGCCACGAAGTATGCTGCTACCACCGCCATGCTCTGAGGTTCGTATAATTACTTTCGAATGTTCAGATTCTACAACCTTGTCTTTCGAATTTATGCCTTTTTTAAGTTTACAGCCATACAGACTGCTTACAAACAGCAACAAAAGGGCGAGGTACGTTTTCATTTGCATCGTATGTATTGTTTATGTAAAGATAGTTGAAATCAAAATGTCCTATACACAAAGCATTCAAAAATTACTCAAATATTCAAATCCTAGCTAGCGAATTGGTTTTAAAAACTATTGAGTACAAAACAGCCTTTTTTGGAGCCAAGCTATGCAATGCTATTTAGCTACCTCTTGTTACCTTATGCGCACGGCGCATTGAGGTACCAAGGCTATCCATCATCGACATCTTCTTTATTTGGCTGAGGCAATGCAGTGCTTTTCGTCCCTAACCATCTTTATAGCCAAAAGGCCATAAATTGATCAAACCATACTAAAATAAGGCTTTTTTACAAATAGGCTTAAAAAATGTG
>JBILCF010000140.1:0-7755 GCA_044353325.1 Chitinophagaceae bacterium
TATCTAACATTTGCTTCAAAAAAAAACCATGCCACCCCATGGCGTAATCTCTTTACTGGTATAGCTTATATCAAAATCCATTCAATTTATTTTTCTAATGCTACGCATTAGGATATGTCACGCTAATATAATACTTCAATTTCTATTGCGTAATCTGGGTTTACTCAACAGGGTTATCTAGTAAAAACTCCAATGCTTGCATCCCAGTTTCAAAACAACCTTTTAAGTTTAAATAATCATTCTTATTGCATAGTTATTCTAGTAATCTTCTTGAAATTGCATCATCTTCGACAACAATACACGTTAGTTCTTTCATAAATATCTTTTATTCTTTTAAGCTAAGATAAATGAATAAATGAATCTTTAATAATTAAATTAGTTGATGTACTTTCAATCTAAATTTTGCAGTTACGATTGCAAACTGTTGTGTATGCAAGCTATTATTTCATTTATTTGACTCACTTTATATTCCATATCTACACTTTACTCATTTATTCTTTTTACAAAATTTCTAACTCTTTTCATAATTAAACCTCAATATAAGGATTAAAAAATGCTCAATAATGTTCCTCCGCCTAAACGGTGCCAACGCCACTGGAGCTGAAGCATATATCTACCTTCGATAATACCGATATAAAATAGTTTTGGACTATTTTATAACTACAATTGGTATAACAAAAAAAGCTGACTCTTTTGAAGTCAGCTTATGAATATTTTTAGAATTTGAAATTAGATTTAATGTGCGGCCCACTCAATCGAATTTAAATCGATACCTTCTTTGTACATTTCCCAAAGTGGGCTCATTTCGCGAAGTTTTAATACAGTTTCTGATACTGCTTTGATGGTGTAGTCAACTTCCTCTTCGGTTGTAAAACGGCTCAATCCAAAGCGTAATGAACTGTGGGCCAAATCGTCGCCAAGTCCTAAGGCTTTGAGTACATAAGATGGTTCAAGTGATGCTGATGTACATGCACTACCAGAACTTAATGCAATATTTTTGTTGATTCCCATCAATAAGCCTTCGCCTTCGACATGTTTGAAGGAGATATTACTTACATGGGATAAGCGGTTGGTTTTGTGTCCATTAAGATAGCTTTCTTCGAGTTGGAGGAGACCGTTTTCTAGTTTGTCTCTCAACTTAACGATGCGTTCTGTATCGGAAGCCATTTCGTTCATGCAGATTTCGCAAGCTTTGCCAAATCCTACTATACCTGGTACATTGAGCGTGCCGCTGCGCATACCACGTTCGTGCCCGCCGCCATCGAGTTGGGCTGTGACTTTTACACGTGGATTTTTGCGACGTACATATAAAGCGCCAACACCTTTAGGTCCGTACATTTTGTGTGCGGTGAAAGCCATAAGGTCAATTCCATCTTTGTTGACATCTACAGGTATTTTCCCTACTGCTTGTACAGCATCGCTCATGACTAATACACCATGTTTTTTGGCAATGGCTGATATTTCGCGCATTGGATTTACAGTGCCGACTTCATTGTTGGCATACATGATAGCTACGAGAATGGTTTTGGGTGTAATGGCTTTTTCCAAATCTTCGAGGTTAATCATACCATCTGGACCAACTTCTAAGTAAGTGACTTCAGCACCTTGTTTTTCAAGATGTTTGCAGGTATCTAATACTGCTTTGTGCTCGATTGTAGTGGTAATAATATGATTCCCTTTGCTGGCATACATTTCGTAAACGCCTTTGATAGCAAGGTTGTCGCCTTCAGTAGCACCAGAGGTAAAAATAATTTCTTTTGGATCAGCTCCTATTAGTTTAGCTACTTGCTCACGCGCATAATCCACAGCTTCTTCGGCAGTCCAGCCAAAGGAGTGGTTGCGGCTAGCAGCATTACCAAAGTTTTGCGTAAAATAAGGTACCATAGTTTCTACTACACGTGGGTCGCATGGTGTGGTAGCATTGTTGTCTAAGTATATTGGAAAATTCATAATTTGTTGTTTTGTGTTTTGTTTTCAGTGGGCACGAAATGCAAATATATTTGATTATCTATTCAGTACGAATTATATCTTTCGAACTTGGATAAGTTTAGACTATATCTATTCCAAATAATATATAGTTTTACTTATAGCATCGATAAATTAATAGTAAACGAGCAACTTTTTGTATCAAGCGAATCATTTCTTGATTTTACCAATGGGTAAATTAGATTTGTATTTGGAAGTAGATACATTAATTTTGTTGTCATGTTGAATATCGAACACATCGGCATAGCCGTAAAATCATTAGAAAAATCAATTCCATTGTTTGAAACCTTGTTGAATACACCTTGCTACAAAAAGGAAATGGTAGAATCGGAACATGTGCAAACAGCCTTTTTTCAGCAAGGTGAAACCAAAATAGAACTCTTGGAATCGACAATCGAAGGGGGTGTGATTTCGAAGTTTATAGAAAAAAAGGGGGAAGGCATGCATCATATTGCCTTAGCTGTGAGCGATATACATGCCGAAATGGAACGCTTAAAAGCCGCAGGTTTTGAATTTCTAAACGCTGAACCAAAGGCTGGCGCCGACAATAAAATGATTTGCTTTTTACATCCTAAAAGTACGAATGGCGTATTGGTGGAGTTGTGTATGGAGCGGGTTTAATTCATCAACTCTATCTGATATATCGTAGGCCATTGTTTGCCGGTTATATAGAGCATATTGCTTGTTTCGTCGTAAGCAATACCATTCAGGACTTCTGCGTTTCTGTATTTGGCTTTGGCTTCGTAGGTGAGCGAGCTCAAATCTAATACACCCATTACATTACCAGTAGCAGGATCTATTTTTACGATTTGATCGGTCATAAATACATTGGCATAGATAAAGCCTTTGATGTATTCAAGCTCATTGAGCTGATCTACTGCCATACCATTTTTGTTTACTTGCAATGTTTTGACAGGTGTAACACTATCGGGTTGAAGATATGTCAGTATGTTGCTGCCATCGCTCATAATCAAGTACTGACCATCGGTGGTCATTCCCCATCCCTCTGCATTGCCAAACGTAAATGTCCCGAGTTTTTTAAATGATTTGGCATCGTATATAAAACCAAGATGTGTGGTATAGGTGAGTTGGTACAATTTATTGTTCAGGAATGTAATGCCTTCGCCAAAATATTTCGTTCGATCTAGTTCAATTTTCTTCTCAAATATACCTGTTTCAAGATTGCTTATTCCAATCATAGATTTGGCCCAAGGCAAATAATCTGGCGAACCTGTACTTTCGTACAAGGCTCCATTGTAGTATTGAAGTCCCTCGGTATACAATGATGTGTCGTGCACAAACGATTTTTTGACGCTGTAGTTGATGGATTGGATAGTATTGACTTCTTGTTTAGGTGGTTCAACTGGTGGTTCTTCGTCTTTACATGATTGTATTGCAAGGACAGATAAGGTAATAAATAAAAGTGCTTTTAGTTTCATTAAGGACAATTTTGAATTGTATTTGCGAAGATATAAAAAAAGAAGGTCTTTGAGGGACCTTCTGATATAAAACAAAACCTATATTTAAATTAGTGTATTACGGTAAATTGTCTTGACATTGATTGTTGGCCATTGACACGGATAATATAATTTCCTGCTGACCAAGCCGAAGTATTAATTAAAGCTGCTTCGATAGCTTTTTGATTTAAGACTTGATGATACATGCGTTGACCCATGGAAGAATAAATATCTAAACTTACATATTCAGCTTGCGTATTGTTCAATTCGATCATCATTTCATGATTTGTTGGATTAGGGTAAGTCACTAATTTTTGTTCGTTCAATACATTGTCTGTTGTCGTTGGTATTGCATTTACTTTCACCAAAATGGTTTTTTCTTTTTTTCGATTTTGGTTTAAGTTATTGGTTTCTTTACCTACTAGTACATTTAAATAAGGTCTGTTGCGAACTTGTGTTGCATTTGGTGTCCAATTCCAGGTACCTGCTATCGAACTCATCGTTTGTGTAGCTGTAAATGTAGCAGGATTTGCCATATAGGTTACATCGCCCAATAGATTCATATTTAATGCATTCGAGTTGATGCTAGATACGCCTCCATCAAATGTAAAATTGAATGCTGTATTGGCATAAGCTTGAAATTGATAATAGTTTCCTACCATAGGCCATGCATTCATATTGTAAAATTGAAATTCAGAACTCATGGCAGTTTTGCAACCCACACAAATATCGATTTGTGCATCGCGCATAGCTGTACTCAATAATACCCCATTACGATACTCTTCTACTTTAACGGCATAGATATATTTACCTGTCATACTTGGTATCCAACTAATTTGACCTGTAATAGAATCTACTGAGAAACTCATAGCACCTGCAGGATAAGGCATTACTGTCAATGGAATTGATACATAATTGTTGCCTAATGGATTCATCCAATAGAATACCAATGAATCGCCATCGGGATCAACTGCCAATGGGTTGTGTATCAACGTATCGTTAGGACTCGCAAAAAAATCGGGCGAATTGACAAATTCGGGTGTAGAGTTTGTAATGGCTGGATTATTGTTTACAGTCGTTGAAATACAAAATAATTGCATTGAAGGATTATTAACATTTGTAATAGCAGCATTACGGCAACACTGCGAATACATAATTTTGTATGTTGCAAGTGCGTTCAAGGAAATCGTATCCAAATAAACTACTTCCTGTATGCTGTTACCAATAGAAACATTGCTGGTTAGATCTGCTGTGTCATTCATTGTGGTGCCTCCAGATTGGACTTGATAGAATAATGTAGAAGGAATAAGCCCTATAGAATCGACCCATAATTTGATTGATACTTGATATTGGGACCCTCCCAAGTCTTTGGCAGATATCTGTCCTCCCTTTTCATTGGAAGCTTTAACTAATAATGAAATGCATAATAATGCCAGAAGTAAACTTTTTTTCATAAACGTTGTGATTTATTTATTTTAAGACGCTATTTAGTATTATAAAGTTTGTAAAATTGGTTTATTTCAATAAAACGTTCTTTTTTGTTGATTTTTTAGTGATTTTTTTGTCCATATTTTTTAAATTTTGATCTATTTTTTTCTTCAATTCTGTAATTTCTTCTTTACGTTGTTCGTTTTGTTTTTTTACAAATTTTTCTCGTTTATCGATTAATTTCTTTAAGAATTCTTTTCGGTCTTCTTCCTTTCGGCCTAGGTTGTTAAAAAATTTATTTTCATATTCATAGATTTTTTTCAATCCAGTTATCAAGTCTTTTTGTGTTTTTAAATAATTGATATAGCTAATAGAATGATTGATATATCCTCTGAGGTTTTCGGTATATCGATCTACATTTTCTTCATGTTGTGAGGATAAGGTAAGATCGGACTTATTCAATTTTGCTATGGCTTCAATATCTTTGACATTAGATTTTGATGTTTCATAGATTTGTACAAATTCCTTTTTAGCTTCCTCATAATTTTGGGTTATAGAATCATATAAATCAAAATAGTTTTGTTGCAACGAATCCACCATAATGGCTTTGTATTGGTTTAAATCTGATCGTATCATTTTAATACTATCCGAATAACTATCTTGTTTTTTGCTACGTGCAATAGCCTCTTTGTTGAGGCTTGAATCTGATTTGCGTATATAATAGACCAAGTTGTCTGAACACTTTTCCTGTTCTGCTTTCAACTCTGCTATTCGTGTTTTCTTATTCAGGATTTGATTGGCTAACTGATTAATGGATGTATTTCGAGTGACAATTGAATCGGATAATTTCTTATATTGAATTGATGTTGTTGGCTGTTCAGGATTGATTGATTTTACTTTTGCAAAATTCGCTTTATTGACGTCATTTATTTTTTTTGCTTTATTGATTACATCCGATTTAAGCGACTTTGTTTTAGTCTCTGCATTACTCAATTTGGATTTTGATTCTGTGATGTATTTGTTGTTAATACTCGTAAAACTTTGTTTAAATTTAAATACATCGGTCTTTTTTTCAAGATTGACTTTACGCAAATCGGCATGTTCTTTGGTTATTTGCTGTTGTTCTTTATTTAATATTTCCTTTGATGTAGTTAGTTCTCCTTTGGATTTTTGAACAATAAGTTTAGCCTCTTGTTTTGTTTTGACCAATGTTATTTTATTATATTCTTTTATAGCTAGCGCTTTGTGTTTATTTGATTTCATGAGAGTATTTCTCGGATTAAATGCATAGATTCGATCGGCTGATTCTACTATTTCATCTTCAATGGTCATGTTGTTCACTTCGGAAAGTTTGACATAATCCTGCTGAGGAGCACTAAATCGCTCATTAAATACCTTTACGGCTTCTTCTCCTTCTTCAAATACAGATAAAGACATCATAGTATCCGTTAATTGCCATATTGGATCAGCAGGTAAGCGAGTTACACGCAATTCTTCTGGATGTTGTAAAAAGAATTTTGGATTGAATTCAAAGTAAAACTTCATTTTGGTTGAAGTATATAATTTTTTCTTGTTAATTTGTTGGAACAATTTTTTAAATGCATTTAGATCCATATAATTTTGACCAGCTGCGCTAAACACATCAACAAATTGCCATTTATAATCTACCAATATTGCATTCCAGGTATGGTTAGGTGTATAAAAACTCGTGCCTTCCTCGTATAATATATTTCGTTCGTAACCATTGATAACATGTGTACGAATACCCATGTGTTCGCACATTTCTTTGTACAGTTCTGCAAAATCATGGGGATAACCTCTTTTTTGTTTTAAAATATCACTGACCTTTCTTTTTTTAATTTTTGTAGTTTTATTGAATGTATTGACATCCCATTTTATATTGTGACTTATCCAATAAAATATGAAGTAAGCTTTTTCAACATCGTTTTTGGCAACTTGACATATTAATTCTGTTATTCTTTCAACATTGGTTTCTATTTTTTTGGGAATAGGGGGAAATATAATAGTATCCTTTTCGACAGCAAATAAGGGTGATGATATCAATAAAAAAAGAAAACTTGTTGCTACAATAATAATCTGCTTCATAAAGTTGTATTGGTGTTACGAATGTACAATTTAGTTTGATGGTAGGAAAATACAGATGCTTTAATTTAAAGTCAAGTTTGTTTTTCAAATTCAACAATAGCCGTTGCCATTGAACCAAATGCGAGTTTTGCCAGTTCTTCAGTATCCAATACCTCAATTGTTGCAAGTGCCTTTTTTTCAAAAATTGCTTCATGATTATAGGCTTTCATTTCAGTTATATCTATTTCTGTTCGTTTATGATCTGATAACTCAAGTTGAATTTCTTCGCGTTTGTACAAAAGACCCGCTATTTCCATCGCTTCAGTGATTGTATTGGCATCGATTTGGATTATTCTAGTTGATATTTCTGTTATTTCTATGTCGAAGGTTTGCATGGATTGACTTAATACACAAATGTAATATGAGATTTAAGTTCTTTCCACATAATTTGATAGTTTATCACTATTGTCCGACTAAAATAATTAAAGGATAGCATATTTCAGCTATCCTTTTTTTGATTATATTAGAGTAACCACACTTGTAAGATAATCATGAGCGAAAATAAAAAATTTGTCGGACAGCCGATACTTTCCCAGATACTACATTGTATAAATTTTTCGGATTTAAATGCCTTAAGTAGGAAGCACAAAAGCGATCGGTATTATAAACGCTTGCCAGTACGCAAGCATTTAACCTGTTTATTGTATGGAGTTTTCAGCTATTGCAATGGTTTAAGAGACCTTTGTGAGGGACTTTTGGGCAGTGAAGGAAAGCTAACACATCTTGGGCTAGACCCTTC
>JBILCF010000025.1:0-20521 GCA_044353325.1 Chitinophagaceae bacterium
CAGGTGCGAACAAGATATATCCATTTCCAGGATCAGCATCTAATTTTACACTTGAAGTACTTGAAATAGTGGTCTGTCCTATTGATTGTATTGAGGTCGAAGATTCTGTTAAAGGTGTAGAGTATGCGCCCGTTATCGTTAATCCTCCATCACAATCAATACAAGTGGTTAAACATGGAGCCGTATTTACATTGGTTTTAATAAGAGTTCTTGGTTGAGATCCAAATCCTAAATTGAAATTAATGCCAATACCACCGATTAAATGACAATAACTCATTATCGTCCCACCGCCCACAGGATTAGGAGGGAATGAGTTGCATGTGCCTTCTTGATAAGCAACATTGTAATTTCCTCCACAATTGTCTATCCTAGTATTGTTTCCATTCCATGCACATGCATGGGTATGTGGTGATCCCATATTATGACCTAGTTCATGTGTTACTACTTCAGCATTCCACGAAAAAGTTGGTAAAGGAGTTAGCGAAGTAGATAAGCTGCCAGAAACTGCAGTTTTATAATAGTTTGAAGCGCAAAATACATCAAGCCATGCTATACCACCGCCAACAGCACGCGTAGAAAGTAAATGAGCTAAATCTCCAATAAAACCGTTGTTGCTCATTTGCGTACTAAACACAGTTAACATATTTGATGTGCTATTTTGACCAGCATAAGGGTCGGTAGTTGTCCAAATATTGATTTGTGAAATACTTGTAAGGATGGAATCATTGAGATAAAGTGTGGATACTAGATTAAACAATCCTGTTACATAGTTGGTTGTACTTGTAAGATTACTGCCAAAATCTTGATAAGTTTTAAAATCACATTCAAAATAAATTTTAGCACACTTTGTTGAGTATGTTTCAACTGAAATAGGTATTTCAAAGGGCTCATTTAATTTGGGTGCTTTTTGGTCAGTTGCAGCACATGAGGTTATATCTTTTACAAGTAAATCTTTATCATTGTAAACAATATATTCATCTTTAATTGGTTCGAATTTATTGCTTTTGCCAATTACAAAATTACCTTCATCAGTTACAATTAATCCAATAATATCTTGTTCAAAAAAGCTTATTGCTACTACAGAATTTTGCATTCCTTCGACTTGACCTAAATAATATGAGCCAAATTTGTAAGAAAATGGTTGCTGTCCATTTTCGTTTTGAGAAGTTAAAATCAGGTTTTCTTTTATAGAATTATTTCTAATCAAATATATTGTTTTCCATGTTCCATTTATAGGTATTTGAAATTGAATTGGTTGACTGCTATTTGCAATTTCAATTAATTGTGTTGGCTCAGTTTGCACTAAATCAAACCGAGAAACATAATTTTCTAAACCTATATAGGAAGGAGAAACCTGCTTTGTAGAAAATAATTCTATTTTCTTGAAATCCGATTCTTTGATCCACGAAAGTTGTTCTTGTATAGAAGTAAAACTGTATCCTACCTGAACAATAACACTTAAGAATAAAATGAAAATTAGTTTTTTCATAGGTGCTATTTTTTTGAGTTTTGAATTTGTAATTTCAATTGTTCATTCGATTTTTTTAGTTCATTCATTTGCTTTTGCATATCAATGATATAAAGTGTCAACTCTTCAACTTTTTCTAACAACTTCGCATCCATTTGAGCTAAGTCAATACCATTGGCTACAACATCATCGGCAGAAGGGATATTTGGTAAGTGTTTGTATTCTTTTAAATATGTTTCAACTTCACTTAAGGGAGCAAGTTTATAATCGTCTGCAAATACATAATCAGCCCAGTTACCACTCGTTTTAATTGCTACTTTTATTTTCTCTGTCAATATACCTTGTTCTACAAATAATTTATACCCTGCAGGTGTCGTGGTTGTTCCTATAGTGACTAATCCTGTTGCACTAATATTCATTCGAGATGTGTTATTGGTACCAAATGTCAAAGATCCATTTTCACGATTAATTAAACTAGCGTTGTTCCCTGTATTCATAAGGTCTATTCCATCACCAGCTGCATGCCCAGTAGTAGCGTTTGTTATTTTTAATGTATCACTTGTAAGTGAACTATTGATATGAACACTTGCTGCAGGAACTGCGTTGCCGCCTAATCCTAAACGTTCTGTATTAGCATCTATGTGTATTTTCAATTTGTATGTACCCGATTTGAGAAGTGCAAAACCAATATTGAATTGACTTGCATTCAACATGGCTCCTCCATTATTTCCAAATCCTAATGCATTTGCATAAGGATACAATGTGCTGATTCCTGTATATCCACCCGTTACACCACTACCATATTTAGTGAAAGTAGCATAATTGCTAGGAACGTTATTGATTAATCTGAAGGATTGAAAACTATTTGCAGTAGAATTTTCTAAAAATAAATTTCCACCACTAGTGGTTCGTTTTATATGAAGTTTGGTAGTATTGTCAGGTGTATTTACACCAATACCTACTGAACTTCCAGCTATGTTATTATTACCACTAGAATACAATTGCCCAAAGCTAACTTGACTATAAATTAAACAGGCAAAGCTTAAACTGATTAGTTTTTTCATTTTATTCTTATTTTATTGTTAAACAAATATATTTAGACTTAAATCAAATTCATAATAATTTTGAATGTAAATCAAATTTCAAGCCAATAAAAACAAAAAAAAGCACAACATTTTGTGTTGTGCTTCAAATTGAATTTTGATTTTTTTTTTACATTGATTTTGAAAGAAATTTATAAAAATCTTTTTTTGTAGAATGGAAATCAGAACTTGTATCATTCATGAGTTCGATTAAATCAATGTCTTCATCAATCATTTTTACATTGATATAATTTGGTTTTTCTGCTGCTTCCTTCAGTAGGCTTTCATTTTTAAGATTTACATCGTGTTTTAATTCGTCTACATGTATACTCATGATTCTGAATTTATTTTCAAAATGCTCTACCTCTACTAATACGTCTTTAGATGTATTTTTTGAGGCAACCTCTTCAAGTCTTTTTCTTAAATAAACAATTTCTGTTTTGAAAAAGTCAAGTTCGCGTTTCCAATCTTCGCACATTAAATGTACGTGTGCTATTGTGTCTTTCATATGTATAAGTTTTATACAGCAAAGTTAGATTAGAATCTATTAACTATAGGTATGATATCTATCATGTATTTTTTTTCGTTTTGAATAAAACCCAAAAAAATAAAATAATATTTTTGTATGTGACAATTATCACCGTGCAATAACTATTTAGTATAGACCTTTGCATTATAATTAAAAATTTAAACAAAATGAATATTCAACAAATTTATACAGGCTGTATCGCACATGCCGCGTATTATTTAGAAAACAATGGGGAAGTTGCAATATTTGATCCATTGCGTGAAGTGCAACCTTACATTCTTCATGCTGAGAAAGATCATGCCAAAATCAAATATGTTTTTGAAACTCATTTTCATGCAGACTTTGTAAGTGGTCATTTGGATTTAGCTAAAAAGACTGGAGCTTCTATTGTATATGGTCCAACAGCTAAACCGGGTTTTGATGCAATTGTAGCCGAAGATAACCAAGAGTTTAAAGTTGGTAATTATACAGTTCGTGTTATACATACTCCAGGACATACAATGGAAAGTACATGCTTTTTATTAATAGATGAACTTGGCAAAGAACATGGCATCATAACTGGAGATACATTGTTTATTGGTGACGTAGGTCGTCCAGATTTAGCACAACATGTCATAGCTGAATTGACTCAAGAAAAATTAGCTTCGCATTTATTTGATTCATTGCGAAATAAAATCATGCCTTTGAGCGATGATTTGATCGTATATCCAAATCACGGAGCAGGAAGTGCATGTGGTAAAAATATGAGCAAAGAAACGACTGATACACTTGGGAATCAAAAAAAGGTTAATTATGCATTGCGCGCTAATATGACACGTGAACAATTTATGAAGGAATTGTTGGATGGGTTAACACCTCCTCCAGGTTATTTTCCTAAAAATGTTCTAATGAACATTAAAGGCTATGAGAGTTTGGATGAAGTTATGGATCGTGCAAACAAACCATTAAGTGCTGATGAGTTTGAGTTAGTTGTCAATAGTCAAGATGTATTAATGTTAGATATTCGTACGCCTGAGGATTTTTCAAAAGGGTTTATACCTAATAGTATCAATATAGGCATTGATGGCAATTTTGCTCAGTGGGTGGGGGCATTAGTGCCAGATATAAAACAGGATATAGTATTAATATCAGATGAAGGGCGTGAAGAAGAAGCCGTGATTCGTTTGTCGAGAGTTGGTTACGATCATTGTATTGGATATCTGAATGGAGGTATAGAAGCATGGAAAAATGCAGGCAAAGATATTGATACTGTAAATCGAATTTCAGTACAACAATTTGAGCATGATTATTCATCTGAATTATTAGTTATAGATGTAAGAAACAAAGGTGAATACACTTCCGAACATATCGAAAATGCAATCAATGCACCATTGGATTATATCAATAATTATTTGGAAGTTTTTCCCAAAGACAAACCATTTATTATACATTGTGCTGGTGGATATCGTAGTATGATAGCGGCTTCAATTTTAAAATCAAGAGGTTGGGATAATTTTGTTGATGTTGAAGGAGGGTTTAATAAAATCAAAGAAACTACTGTGCCTAAAACGGCTTATTTTTGTCCAAGCGCATTGAAAAACTAATCAAAAACTATAAATAAACAATAAAACACAAATACAATGAACGTAGAACAATTAATTAAAGAGAAAAAAGGAACTATCGTAGACGTACGTAGTTATGAAGAATTTCAATCTGCACATGCTGTTGATTCTATCAATATTCCTTTGCAAGAAATTACAAATCGTATTGAAGATTTAAAAACAATGAAAATGCCATTAGTTCTTTGTTGTGCTTCTGGTAATAGAAGTGGAATGGCTGAACGTTTTTTAGCACAATCAGGTATTGAATGTGTTAATGCAGGATCTTGGTTAGATGTCAATTATATTCAATCTCAAAACAATTAATTTTATGTTAGGAATATTTAAGAAATTATTTTCGAGCGCCCCTAGTGTTGATTTTAAAGAGTTGGTGTCAAATGGAGCAATCATACTTGATGTACGTTCACCTGGGGAATTTGCCTCGGGACACATCAAAGGTGCTATAAACATACCGGTTGATCAAATTAGTAAAAATCTAGGTAAACTAAAGGATAAAAATAAAACAATCATTACATGCTGTGCGTCTGGTATGCGCAGTGCAAGTGCAAGAGGTGTGCTTAAATCAAATGGTTATGTAGATGTGCATAATGGCGGAGGTTGGAGTAGTTTGCAATCAAAAATTATTTAAGGATGAAACAACTCTTGTTTACAAATTGGACCTTTATGTGCATACTCCGTCTCATAGCTGGCGCGATATTACTTGTAAGTGCATTTATACATAAAGATACTTTGATTGGTTCATTTGGTTTATTTTTTATGTTACAAGGTGTATTCAATTTTAATACATGTGGAATGGGTGGATGTTATACATCCTCATGTGCAACATATCAACCTAAAAATAAATTACAGACGAGGGAAGAGTTGACAGCTGAAGTAGTTGAATAAAAGATGAATGGAGAAATGAAGAATGAAACTGTCCTTGCCAAGCAAGGGCAGTTTTTTTATTAATTATTTAAAACAAATTGACTAGGTAATCGAAGAAATACGAATAGGCTATACAACGTATACATACAGCTAACAAACACCAATTGACTAATACTTTAGGTTGTACACCAAATCCATAGCCAATCCCAATGCTAGCAGGGGCTCCCAAAATGAATGTCCCTATAAATCCTACACCAAATACGCCATATTTAGCCCAAAGTTTTTGCATGACTTTATCTTTATTTGAAGCCAATTTTGGTGGTTTAGGTTTGCGATATTTCGCTATGAATGCTCGTATCTGATTGCCTAAAAATGCGGCTACGAAAACACCTGATATTCCTCCAATAAGTGTTGATATGCAAATTATATGTGGCGATAATTTAAAGGCAATACCAGTTGCAATTGAAACATAAATTTCAAAGCTTGAAAGTAGGATAACTGTCAAAATTTTGTAAGCCATTCGTTTATTTGTGAGCGAAAGTAAATCAAACTAAGTTACATAAAATGTTATATTTCAAATTTTATTTAAATCTCTTCTTTCTCCCTCAAAATTAGTTCAATTATTCGAAAATGGATTTATTCCAAATACTCATATTAAATATAAGGCAAACTTTAAGAATGTAATTTCAATGTCGAAGTTTATGATTAGATTAAGGTAGGATGTATATTTTTAATTCTTTTTCTGTTACATTCAATGCATGATCAGTTGCTTTGATGTACACTTTAACCCAGGTAAAACTTGTAATACCAATAGGGTTATAATGGGTGTGAAATGCGTAACTTGGCAAGTCCATTACATTAGGTGTAAATTGTTGTAAAATATGATTTGAGGAATCATACAATTTTATCTCCAATTCATGCAAAGTAGTATTGTCTGAAACTGTAAATTCAACATGCATTTCAGGATCTTTAGAAAGTATTAAGGTGTCCAAATTAGTAGGTTCTACAATAGATATTATAGGTATTTCATTGTCTGATGAGCGAGGGTTTTTTTTACATGACAATTGAGTGCATAAAAGAATAATTAGAAATATGAATATAGATTTTTTTGAAATGATTTTCATGGCTGTTTTTAAATTTTAAAATAGTAAAATAATGCGTGACGAAAACCGTGGATTACTGGTAATATGGCCTTCGCCGAAATGACCCAATACAGGTTGTTGAAATGTAAATGACATTCCGATTTTTTTGTAAAACATATCCAAGCCTGCATTCAGAAATCCCAATGAGCCGCCAGTATAATCTTCGGGAATTGAATTGCGCAAATCTTGTTTTGCAAATTCATATTGGAAACCTAAGTTCGGAATAAGTGTGAATTTTTTTAGTTCGCGCTGAAAAAATAGTCTGCTTGAAGCCTGTAATCTATTTCCGAATTGATAGCCCATTTTGTTTAAACGATTTAATCTATAATTTAATTCGCTATTTAATCCCATTAACTTATATCGAACAGTATAATTGATATTTATTGGAAAATCAAAGGACCCAGTTCCTAGCTGAATATTTTGGTGCAATAGCAAATTGTTTTTTAATTGATTGTATTTCCCTGTTGGTAGTTTGATGCCTGCACCTGCTTGGAGTGAATGAAACCAATTTTTATTTTCAGTTGAAGGTGTAATTATAACATAACTCAATAATACCGTTGCATCACCTATGCCTTGTAATGAGGTGTAGGATTTTACTTCCTTCCTACTATTGAAGTTGTAAGGAATGATTGTAAATACTTGAAATCGTTTTTTGATAACTGTCCGCGCCCAGATTTCAATAGATTGAAAGTGTTCGTCGCTAGGTCCATAATGAATATCGTTTACATCATGTGGCTTAGATTGAAATCCTGTATATTGATATTTAACCCCAACAAAATGTTTGGATAAAGAGGGGAGTATTCCAAAGTTTGCTGTTGAACTAGAACAGCCACATACATCACAAGCTGAACTGTTGAATGATAGCATTACTAAAAGTAAAATGCTGAAGTTTTTGTACATAAAAAAATATTGATGTTTATTATTCCCATGAATAGGGGTGTTGTAAATTTTAAATAGAAAAATTACAATCGAGTTTCAATTTCTCATTAGATTTCACACTGCATGTGAATTAGAGAAATTGAATAAATAATGTTTGAAAATCAAACTACATCAATAGGAGGTCTGAGGCTATTTTCAAGAAAGGAGAAATGATAACAATTTTGATAGGTTTGAAATACTTTGTTCTCAAAAGCTATCGATTTGCTGATAAAATTCAAATCGATATCACTCAATAAAAATAAATCAATTTGCTGTATTTTGACAATACCAGTTGATTTGTTTGGTGATTGATCTTCGTATAAATTTTTAAATTGCTTATTCAGTTGACATTTCCCTTTACAGCGAATTTCGGGCTTTGATATATTGACACATTGATTTGCTATTACATTTGCTTGATTTAATTTCCAAGCCATAGTAAGTATGGATGTTGAAAATAATTGTATCAAAACAAACAAGAACAGCAAAAGCGAGGTGTATATCCGCATTATAATCACACTATTTTAAGAAACCATACTTGGTATTTCTTGTGGGTATAATTTATTATCAAGCTTGTGCTTCACAGCTTTGAAGGCTTCAATTGTTTCTTTGATATCTTGTTCTGTATGAACAGCAGTTGGGATTAATCGTAAAATAATATGTCCTTTAGGAATGACAGGATATACAACTATTGAACAGAAAATATTATAATTTTCGCGCATATCCACGATTAATTGCGCTGCTTCGATTACGCCGCCGTGCATATAAACCGGTGTAACTGGTGAGTTGGTTTTGCCAATGTCAAAACCATTTTCTGTTAATTGACGTTGAAGAGAACGAACGTTTTCCCATAGTTTTTCACGCAATTCAGGTTTGCTGCGTAAGAGTTCTAAGCGTTTTAAATTACCAACAACTAATGGCATTGGTAAGGATTTTGCAAATATTTGAGAACGTAAATTATAGCGTAAATAGTTAATAACATCTCGCTCTCCAGCTACAAATGCACCTATACTAGCCATGCTTTTGGCAAAAGTTGAAAAGTATACATCTATTTGATCTTGACAGCCTTGTTCTTCACCTACACCAGCACCTGTTGGTCCCATTGTCCCAAAGCCATGTGCATCGTCTACTAATAGTCTAAAATCATACTTAGATTTAAAATCACAAATTTCTTTTAACTTACCTTGATCGCCAGCCATTCCAAAAACACCTTCAGTAATTACAAGGATTCCTCCGCCAGTTTCTTCAATCATTTTTGTGGCACGGACCATTTGTTTTTCAAAATCTTCTAAGTCATTGTGCTTAAATACATAGCGATGAGCTGGTGCCATACGCAATCCGTCTAAAATACATGCATGACTTTCAGCATCGTATACAACCACATCGCGACGACTACAAAGTGAATCGACCACAGATGCCATACCTTGATATCCAAAATTGAGTAAGAAGCCATCTTCTTTCCCAACAAATTCGGCTAATTCATTTTCAAGTTGCTCGTGCAAAACAGAGTTTCCGCTCATCATTCTTGCGCCCATTGGATAAGCAAGACCCCATGCAGCTGCAGCTTCGGCATCTGCTTGACGTACTTCTGGATGGTTGGCTAAACCTACATAATTATTTAAACTCCAAATTACACGTTCTTTTCCTTGGAAAATCATTCTGTTACTGATTTCACCTTCAAGACGTGGAAAAGCAAAATAACCATGTGCTTTGTCTTGATATTGTCCTAAAGAGCCTTTGTTCTTAGAAAACTTTTCAAATAAATCTGCCATATTCTATTTTTAGTGATGCAAAAATAATCAAAAAATAATGGTATTATCATGCTTATGTGTCACTTTTGCAAATCAATTATAAAAAAATGAAATATTATATACTCATCTTTCTTTTTACTAGCAATATAGTTTTTGCTCAAAAAAGCAAGCATTCTTCTAAGCCTAAATTAGTAGTAGGGGTAGTGTTAGATCAAATGAGACCTGATTTTCTTGCCCGATTTGAACATCGATTTTCAAATAAAGGATTTAATTTACTCGTAAATGAAGGAAATGTATGTGAAAATACGATGATTAATTATTTACCTGCTTATACCGCGCCCGGACATGCATGTATTTATACTGGAAGTGTACCGGCCTTGCATGGCATTTCCAGCAATGACTGGATAGATCGCATTACTGGAAATCAAGTGTATTGTACCCAAGATGCTTCTGTTAATGCTGTAGGAGGTACAGTTAAAGCTGGTAAAATGAGTCCTAAAAACTTGTGGGCAAGTACAATTACGGATGAATTGCGGCTGAGTTCTAATTTTAAATCTAAGGTTATTGCTATTTCGGTAAAGGACAGGGCCTCAATTTTGCCCGGAGGACATACCTCAAACGGTTCATATTGGATGGATGATAGCAATGGTGTGTTTATGACGAGTTCGTTTTATATGACTAGTTTGCCAAAATGGGTTGAAGATTTTAATAAAAAGGGATTGGCAAAACAATACATGATGCAAGAATGGAATACGTTGATGCCAATTGAAACTTATACAAATTCTACCTCGGATCAGAATAATTACGAAGGGAAATTTGCAGGAGAGTCTACAACGACTTTTCCTCATAAAACTTCTGGACTCAAAATCAACGATATCAAGAAAACGCCATTTGGCAACGATATCGTATTGGATTTTGCAAAAGAGGCCATAGTGCAAGAAGCCTTGGGGCAAGGCGATGAAACAGATTTTTTAGCAATTAGCTTTTCTTCTACTGACTATATTGGACATATGTATGGACCAAATGCAATTGAATTGGAAGATACATATTTGAGGATGGATAAAACAATTGAAGAATTGATTCAAGCTTTAAACAAGCAAGTTGGTGAAGGGAATTATACGTTGTTTTTGACTTCAGATCATGGTGTGGCACATAATCCACAGTTTTTGTTGGACCATAAATTACCAGCTGGTTTTTTTATTGCATCTACAATGAAATCTAATTTGAACAAGCATCTAGCGCAAATCTTCCCTTCTGCTAATTTAGTTAAAGATGTAGCTGAAAATTTTATTTGGCTCAATGATGCAGCTATTGATAGTGTTAAATTGGATAAACAACTTGTTATCAATGAAATATTGAAATCTTTAAAGTACTACGCTGAAATCCATTTTGCAGTAGATATGCATAACTATTCAAATGTCCTAAATACATTGATGCCTTCTCAACTGAAAGAAATGGCCACAAATGGACACGTCAATGGTCGTAGTGGTGATATTTTATTGCTTCTTAAGCCAGCTTGGTTAGATGCATATGCTAAAACAGGAAGTACGCATGGTACATGGAATCCATATGATACACATATTCCATTGATTTGGTATGGTTGGGGTATACAAAAAGGAACCACAAAACGTGAGGTTTATATGACCGATATTGCAGCAACTTTAGCCTCAATTCTTCATATACAAATGCCGAATGCATGTATTGGCAAGACGATAGTTGAAGTAATCAAATAAGGGTTAACAAGCCGAAAATGCTATTTCACAAATTGTAAACCCACATTGGTTAATTGTCTAACTAACTAAATTCCTTATTTATATACATTTGTGTTATGAAAAGGTATGGATTTCTTAGAATTTCACTGTACGTACTTTTTTTAAGTACATGTACTTATTTTTTATCAAAAGAATCTTCAAATTCGAATGTGAAAATGAGTTCTTTTGATGTGAAAAGTGCGTCGTCGTTAAAAGGGTATCAAAAATACAATAGTGATACTAAATTCATGTTGCGTCATTGAATAATTGGATACTTGGCAAAAAGTATGATATATAACCACTAATCAAACCAACCTAAGAGACCGGATAGTTAGCTATTCGGTCTTCTTTTTTGAATATAGATATTTCATATATCTATTTGTTAATTTACGATTACCTTTGTGCGAATAATTTGTAGCGAATGAAACAAGCCTTGACACCTTCAAGACAAGAAGTAATGTTGTTTTTGGAAAAAGAAGTGGAACTAACTGGTAGTAAATACTTGAGTTCTGTAGAAACGAATTGGCAACCAAGCGAATTACTTCCAATGACGCATTCTGAATCTTTTATGGAAGATTTAAAAACTATACAAGGTCAAGCAGAAAATATGGATTATGATCTATTAGCTGTTCTTGTTGGAGATACTATAACTGAAGAAGCGTTACCGACATACGAAACTTGGTTGGGTGCTTTGGAAGGGGTAAAACAAAATATTCATGGTGGTTGGATGAAATGGATACGATCTTGGACAGCAGAGGAAAACCGCCATGGAGATGTTTTAAATCGATATTTGTATTTGTGCGGTAGAATTGATATGCCCAAGTTTGAAGCCTCAACTCAATATTTGATTGCGGATGGGTTTGATTTGGATACCAACAATGATCCTTATCGTACGTTTACCTATACTAGTTTTCAAGAATTAGCTACCAATATTTCGCACAGAAGGGTAGCAACCCTGGCCAAAAAAAGCGGTAATACTATATTGTCAAAAATTTGTGGCATGGTAGCAGCCGATGAGGCTCGTCATGCAAGTGCATATATTTCTTTTATCAATCGAATATTCGAAATCGATACCAATGAAATGATGTTGGCCTTTGAAGATATGATGCGTAAGAAAATAGTGATGCCAGCTCAAGCTATGCGGGAATTGGGTGGGGAAATCAATACATTTTCAAACTTCTCAGATGCTGCTCAACGATTGGGTGTTTACACTGCCATTGACTATGTCGATATCATGAGAGATTTAATTAAAGAGTGGAATATTGAAAATATTACAGGACTGAAAGAAAATGGCGAAAAAGCACGTGATTATTTGATGCGCTTACCAGATAGAATGGCTAGAATAGCAGAACGTATAAACGTACCAGAACGTGAAATGAAATTTAGTTGGATAATAGGGTAGTTAACCCTTATTTCATGATTTCATGCCCCAATTTATCTCTTTTGGTTTTGAGGTAATGCTCGTTGTGTGGATTTGAACATATTTCGATTGGTACAATATCTATAATTTCTAATCCGTAGCCTAACAAGCCAGCACGTTTACGCGGATTGTTGGTAATCAATTTAATCTTTGACACGTTTAACATTCTAAGTATTTGTGCACCTATACCATAATCGCGTTCATCCATTTCAAAACCCAATTCGAGGTTAGCCTCTACGGTATCTCTACCTTGTTCTTGCAATTTGTAGGCCTTTAGTTTATTCAATAATCCGATGCCTCTTCCTTCTTGACTCATATAAAGCACTAAACCTTGACCTGCATCTTGTACCATTTGCATTGCAGCTTGCAATTGTTCGCCACAGTCGCAACGTAAGGAATGTAGTATATCGCCTGTAAAACATGAGCTATGTACGCGCAACAAGACCGGATCGTTTGGCTTCCATTCTCCCTTTTTTAATGCATGATGTAATTCGTTTGTTTTCAGATTTTTAAATGTAATTAATTCGAAATCGCCATATTTAGTTGGCATATTTACCCTGATTTGCTCCTCCACAAGATTTTCGGTTCGAAGTCTATATTCAATTAAATCTTCTATGGATATAATTTTCAGATCGTGTTTTTTTGCTATTTCCATCAATCTTGGTAAACGAGCCATTTCGCCATCTTCATCTATGATTTCTACAATAGCGCCAGCAGGCTCAAACCCAGCTAAGCGTGCTAAATCTATAGCAGCTTCAGTGTGGCCCGCACGACGAAGTACGCCTTCTTTGCGAGCGCGCAATGGGAAAATATGTCCGGGTTTTGCTAAATCAGAAGCTTTGGTATTTGGGTTGATTAAGGCTTGTATGGTTTTGGATCTATCGTGCGATGAAATACCAGTGGTGCAACCATGTCCAATTAAATCTACTGAAACTGTAAATGGGGTCTGATGCAATTCAGTATTGTCCTTAACCATTAAATTTAAATCCAATGAATCACATATTTCTTCACTCAATGGAGCACAAATTAGTCCACGACCAAATTTACTCATGAATGTAATAATTTCAGGTGTTACATTGCGTGCTGCGGTCAGGAAGTCACCTTCATTTTCTCGATCTTCATCATCAACTACAATAATTAATTTTCCTTTTTTGATGTCTTCAATAGCCGATTCAATAGTATTTAACATGGTGCAAATGTACTATGAAATTAATTTATTTCGTGTATTGTAGATGCGTAAGAGCTATTGAAACAAACAATAAAGTGGGAAAAGATTAAATAAAAATTGGTTTTCGTTTCAAGGAAACTGAAAATAATTGATTATTAACTAAAGCGGTTTTAATTTTATTAATGCAGATTTTAGTTGGGTTAACATCAAAGGGATGTGCTCCAAATGGCAAGTTCCAACACTTAATCGATACCATTCACTTTCAGCACTTGCACCAAAGGCTGAGAATGGCACAATGGCTATAGATGCTTCTTTTAATAAATATGAGGTCATGTCTTTCGTCGAACGAATTATTTCGCCATCAGCAGTTTGATGGTTTTTAATTTGAAATCTTATCGTCAAATACATTGCTGCTTTGGGGGCTATAACATCTACTGGTAGGCCTTCTTTTTTTAATTCTTCAAATCCTTCATAGATGAGTTGAAGTCTTTTTAGAATTTTATATTTTGTGTGCTCTAAAAATGTATCTACCGCTTCATGATTTTTCAAGAAATTTGCTGTAGCCACTTGTTCAGCCATTGGACTCCATGCGCCGATATGACTCAAAATGCCTTTCATTTTGTCTATGATGATTTCTGGTCCAAAAGCCCACCCAACTCTTACTCCAGTAGCGCAAAAGGCTTTGCTAATACCGTCGATATAAATCGTGTAATCTTTCAAAGCAGGGAAAAGTGATACAGGGTCGTAATGCTTTGCATCGCCATAAGTTAATGTCCAATAGATTTGGTCGTACAAAATATACAAGGGCTTTTGATCAGGACTTCTACTTAAGTTTTCTTGTAATACCGCTTCGCAAAGTGTTGTCAACTGTTCCTTTGTAAATACAGTACCTGTTGGATTTAAAGGAGAGCACAAAGCTAACAAACACGCGTCTTTAAAATGGGGAATAAGTTCTTCGGCTGTTGGAAGAAAATTGTGTTCAGCAGTAGTTTCAATACAAACATGTGTCCCATCTACAAAATGGGTATAATGATTATTATTCCAAGAAGGAACCGGATAAATTACTTTTTCGTTGGCATCGCAGATGGTTCTGTATGCGGCATAAATCAAAGGTCTGCCACCTGCTGAAATTAAAAATGAGGATGCAGTATAATTTAAATGTTGTTTTCGAGCTATAAATGCTGCTACCTCTTCACGGAGTGGAGCAATGCCATTTGCAGGAGGGTAATTTGTTTTTTTTGATCGATAAGCATTTACGATTTCATCTTCAAGGGCTTGAGGTATAGGGAAAATTGATGGATCGAAATCTCCAATAGTAAAGTTGTAAATGGTAGCACCTTGTTTGATACGTTCATTAATTTCATTCCCTAGTTTAATGATTTCAGAAGGGATTAAAGTATCTGCAAGATTGGATAATTTTAACATAAAACTAAATAAATACAAAATTTAGAAATTACATAATCTAATGACCTTTTTTTCGGTTTTATATGTGAAATTGTATAAAGCAGTGTTGATTAGAAAGGATAACCAATAGCGATATTCCATACGCCACTTTTGTATTTTAATTGGTCTAAAGCCCAGCCGCTGTTGGTTAAAAGTTGTGGCTGTTTGACTGGTAAAGCGTAGTCAACTCTGAACACAAAAAATGAGAAATCGAGGCGCATCCCAGCTCCAGATGAAATGGCAATATCTTGCCACAAATAATCCATATTGATTTCACCACCTGGAATGTTTGCACTTTTCTTAAAAAGCCAAATATTTCCAGCATCTACAAATGCTGCGCCTTTTAAATTAATTGCACCTGAAAATAATTGTAATAAATTAAATCTGACTTCGCTATTGGCTTCAAATTTTATATCACCAGTTCGGTCGATGATATTAAATCCAGCCTGATAAGATGAATCTGCTGCACGCCCTGGTCCCAATGTTCTTGCACGCCAGCCTCGGTTACTAAAAGCACCACCGGCTGAGTATTGTTTTATAAACGGAAGCGTATTATTGTTGCCAATTGGAATACCTACTCCAAACATAGCTCTGTTGACCCATTGTATTTTTTTCCAATTTTTATATTTTCGAATGTCACCATCTACTTTTACATAACGAGCAATAGGTTGAATGTTTTTGTCTGAAATAGAATTGTAGATTGAATTGATTCCAGTTAGTATTGTTCCTGCTTCTTCTAAGCCAAATTTCATAGAAGTGAAATCGTTGAATTCATTTTTAAATTTACTGTTGTATTCGAAACTTACATTTTCACCATAAATAACATTGTCTGAAAATATATTTTGCAAGTATTTATTGTCTTCCAATTTTGTTTTGAACTGATCGCCCAAGAATCGCTGGGGGAGCTTTGTGACAGTTAAAAAAGCAGGATTGAAACGCCAGTTTTTTTGAGCAGTTTCTTGCCATGTGTAACCAAAACTTCCTGATATATTAATAAATGCATAGTTCTGAATACGTTGTATGAAACTATAATTGAGTCCTAAAATGGTAAAGGGAAGATTTTTTTTATTAAATAAATTCTGATTAAATGGGACAATGAATTTAGGGAAAATTAGATTTGTTGAAACGTTGAAGTTTTGACCTGATTGATAAAACTTTTTTTCTCCAGTTAGTAATTTATCATTTCTAAATTCTGTTGAAAATGATGTTCTGATTTGGAGTTGATTCGCCCCATGAAATAGATTTTTATTTTTATATGTCAAACCAGCACCTAACCCTAATTTATAATCACCATCACTTGTGCTGATATCATTATAAGCAATCAGATCCATTTTAGGTGCAGTATTAAGAACTATTGTGCAATTAATACTTCCTGCAATGAGGCTATCCTTCTCGAATTTGAAGTTTACAAATTGAAAAACACCCAATTGATTGAGTCTATTTATAGTAGATTCTAAAGCCTTTACATTGTATACATCTCCTGGTTGTATAAATATATTGCGAGCTATAACATTTCGATTTATTGGTAATGTTTTGTATCTAAACGAAATATGATCTAATGTGTTTTCGATATATGGGAGACTTTGATTCTCGAAGGCATTGTAATCTATAATTTCAACCAGAATTTTATTGATTTGGTATTTTTGACTAAATGTTGAATCTTTTGATTTTAATACACGCACTAAAATATTGACCATTTGATTGTCAGTTGAAGTTGTGTCTTGGGTTCCAATATTTTCAAATGGATCATCAAGGAGTCGTTTGAGTTTTGTTCTATTTACAGTATCTATTTTATAAGATACATTATCGGATTTAAAATCATAAAAGCCATAATTTCTAATTGCTTTGTAGAGTCGATCTCTTTCGTTGACACATTTAAAACTATTGAAATGTTCCCCTTTTTTAAGAAAACTTTCTGATTTTGTTTCATTAATTACATTCAATAAAACTGGACTTTCACTTTCATAACTTATTTCATTGATAGTATAACTTTTGCCTACTTCTATAGAGTATTCAATAGAACTTGTTTTTGCTTTTTTGGGATCGGGGATAATTGCACTATTGACTTTGCTGTAAAAATATCCTTGATTAAACATATACTGCCTAATGGATTTTTCGGAGTTTTTTATTTCTAATGTATCTATTAATGCTGGTTTTTCAACTTTTCGTCGGGCTATCTTTGGATTTAAAGTATCTTTTGAGTATAGTTTGAATTTGTTGTTATACTTCCACAGTTTGAATTTTGGCAATAATCCGAGATCCAATAAATGTGAATTAGGTTGTGGGGATGCTAAGGATAAAATTCCGCTTTCTAGTTCTGCTTTATTTTTAATAGGTGTATTGGTTTGAAGCTTTATTTTATTTTTATCCAGTAATGTTTGATTATCAGTTAAGTGTTTGGTATAATTGCATGAGGCAAATAGCAAGCATACCAAAGCAACTGCTTTGTCAATTTTAATATGTCGTAGTTTAAAAATCACGAAATAGAGTACAAGTAATGATAACAAAAGCGCAAGTTAAACATATTCGTTCATTAGAAGATAAAAAATATAGATCCGAATCTGGCTCTTTTGTAGTAGAAGGTGATAAAATGGTACTCGAATTGATACATAATCAGATAGAGATAAAGCATCTTTTCGCGACTAAAAACTGGATTGAAAATCATCAAGTTAAATTGAATAGTGCTACTCCGCTTACTGAAGTCCTTGATTCTGAATTAGAACGAATAAGTTTTTTGTCTTCACCGAATCAAGTTTTAGCAGAAGTATATTTTAGATCTTTGCATTTTAGTGAAACTTCTGGACATGCGTTGTTATTAGATTCGATTCAAGATCCCGGAAATATGGGTAGTATAATTCGAATAGCTGATTGGTTTGGAATCACTCATGTTTATTGTTTTGGGCAATGTGTCGATGTTTTTAATCCCAAAGTTGTGCAATCAACTATGGGTAGTATTCTTAGACTCAATATTCGTTCAATAGAAATGGATGAAATGTTGGAATTGTCCACAAAATATAAATTCATAGGAGCTACTTTAGGAGGTGATAATATAGCTCAAATTTCTAAAACAGAACAGATGGCATTAGTTATAGGCAATGAATCTAAGGGCATTCGAAATGAAATTATGGACTTATGTGCTCAATGCGTTACAATACCTAAAAAAGGTCATGCAGAAAGTTTAAATGCTGCTGTAGCAACAGGAATTCTCTGTCATGCTTTGTTATGCTAAAGTTATTACTATATTTGCGTATAAACTTATATTATATATAGTCAGTCTTACTGATTCAAAAACGGTTAAACATGAAAAAAATATTCTTTCTTATCGCAGTGTTGTTTATAAATATTTCAGCTTTTGCGATTCCATGGCAAAAATCAATGTTGAGAATTAAAGAGGAACATGGACGTGCAATTTCTATAACTATTGACGGTAAACGATTTAATAAAATTGGTCGATCTTTGACCGTAAATGATGTGAGTTCAGGTAGACACATGATTAAAATTTATCGCTATAACAGCAATGGTCATGGTTATGCTAATGGAATACTTGTCTATCAAGGTAATTTAAACCTAAAGCCAAGTCATATTTATTACTTGACTGTTGCAAATAAGGTTTTAGATATCGAAGAGAATTGTTGTATTGATGATTATGGACATTGGAATAACAATGATACTTGGGATAGATTTGAAGATCAAGACGATAATAGTTGGAATAATAATAACCAATGGAACAACAATCCAAGAGACAATTATAATGAGAATACTTGGGATGCATATACAGGTGTAATGAGTAATGGTCGCTTTCAATTGTTGATAGATCAAGTTCGCAAAGCAAGCTTTGAGTCATCTAAAGCCAATGTTGCTAAACAAGCTTTACGTAACAATAAAATTACATGCGATCAATTGATTAGCCTATTGCATGAGTTTTCATTTGAAAGTACCAAAGTGCAATTTGCAAAGGACAATTACCGAAATGTTGTAGACAAACGTAATTTTTTCTTAATCAATGATGTATTTACATTTCAAAGTAGCAAAGATGATTTAACTGAGTTTTTGAACCGTCAAGAACGATAAGTTTAAATTTAAACTTTTGAAATAAACATAAAAAAACCTTCAAACTCGTTTGAAGGTTTTTTTTATTTTAATATTATAAAAAATTAAGCAACTGCTTTATTCACTAATTCTGCAGCTTCGCTTAGAAGGATAGCGCTTTGAACTTTCAACCCAGATTTTTCAATTAATTCTTTTGCCGCTTCTGCATTTGTTCCTTGTAAACGAACGATAACTGGAACTTTGATTTCGCCAATTGCATTGTATGCATCCACTACGCCTTGAGCTACACGGTCGCATCGAACAATCCCGCCAAATATATTGACTAAGATAGCTTTCACATTAGGATCTTTAAGGATTAATCTAAATCCAGCTTCAACGGTTTGAGCATTTGCACTTCCACCTACATCAAGGAAATTTGCTGGTTCGCCACCACTTAATTTAATCATATCCATGGTAGCCATTGCTAAACCTGCACCGTTAACCATACAGCCAACATTGCCATCTAATTTTACATAATTTAAATTGCTTTCGCTAGCTTCAACTTCTGTTGGATCTTCCTCAGATTTATCGCGCAGCAATTCTAAATCTTTGTGACGAATTAATGCATTGTCTTCCAAATTCATTTTACAGTCAACTGCTATGATTTTGTCGTCACTTGTTTTGAAAAGAGGATTGATTTCTAGCATGTCACAATCTAAACCAATAAATGCATTATATAAATTCGTTACAAATTTTACGCAATTTTTGAATGCTTCACCAGACAAACCTAGATTAAATGCTATTTTTCGAGCTTGGAAAGGCATTAAAGTTGTGCCAGGTTGAATCCATTCTTTAAATATTTTTTCAGGGGTATTGTGTGCAACGTCTTCTATGTTCATGCCACCTTCGGTGCTATACATGAATACATATTTTTTAGTTTGTCTATCTAGTAGAATCGACAAGTAAAATTCTTTTTGAGGATTTGGCCCTTCATAATAGGCGTCTTCTGCCATAAATAGTTTTGAAACCACTTTGCCTGCATCTCCAGTTTGTAGCGTTACAAGTGTATTGCCAATCATATTAGAGGCTACTTCTTTAGCCATGTCTTCAGATTTAACTACCTGCACGCCATGTTGGGAAGCAACTTCTTTAAATGTTCCTTTACCACGTCCACCAGCATGTATTTGTGCCTTTATCACTACAAATTTGCAATTTGTTCGTGTACTGATTTCTTTATAAGCGCTGACAGCTTCATCTACAGTTGTACATGCTGTTCCATTTTGAACAGGTACATTGTATTTCTTTAATAGTTCTTTTGCTTGGTATTCGTGTAAATTCATGTCTTTAGAAAAATTTTTGCA
>JBILCF010000141.1:0-7674 GCA_044353325.1 Chitinophagaceae bacterium
TTGCTAGGCGATAAAATCATTGAAACAGCTCTAGCTTGCGGAGCTGATGGTATTCATCCTGGGTATGGTTTTTTAAGTGAAAATGCTGCATTTAGTGCAGCTTGTCATCAAGCAGGGATAAAATTTATTGGGCCTACAGCGCATTCTATCGAAACAATGGGTAGTAAAATTGCCGCAAAACAATCGGCTAAGAAATTTAATGTACCTATGGTGCCTGGCACCGATAGCCCAATACAAGATGTAGCAGAAGCGAAAGAAATTGCAGCTAAAACAGGCTTCCCATTGTTGATCAAAGCGAGTGCTGGCGGTGGCGGCAAAGGAATGCGCATCGTAAACCATATGGATGAACTTGAAGAACAATTGAATTTGGCTAAAAGCGAAGCATTAAACTCATTTAAAGATGACTCGGTTTTTATAGAAAAATATGTAGGATCTCCAAAGCATATCGAAATACAATTATTGGGCGATACACACGGCAATTATGTTTATTTGTTTGAACGTGAATGTTCCATACAACGTAGACATCAAAAATTGGTTGAAGAAGCTCCATCTTCATGTTTGACGCCAGAAATTAGAAAAGCCATGGGCGAAAGTGCTGTCAATGTAGCACGTTCATGCGATTATCATGGAGCAGGTACGGTGGAGTTTTTAGTAGATAATGAACTGAATTTTTATTTTTTAGAAATGAATACTCGTTTACAAGTTGAACATTGTGTCACAGAAATGATTACGGGTATTGATTTGGTCAAAGAACAAATTCGTGTAGCAGATGGAGAAGCCTTAAGTTTTACACAAGATGATTTAAAAATTAATGGTCATGCTATTGAACTTCGCATTTGTGCGGAAGATCCAATGAATAATTTTTTACCAGATATTGGAACCTTACAGGTGTACAAAAGACCTCAGGGAGCTGGTATTCGAGTCGATGATGGATATGAAGAAGGTATGGAAATTCCTATTTATTACGATCCTATGATTGGGAAATTAGTAGCTTGGGGAGCAACTCGTACCGAGGCTATTGCAAGATTAACTCGCGCCATAGAAGAATTTAGAATCAATGGTATTGAAACTACATTGCCTTTTGGTAAATGGGCTATAAATCACGATGCTTTTGTAGCTGGGCAGTTTGATACGCATTTTATTGCCAATTATTACAAACCCGAATTGTTAGAAAATAACAACCTTGAACAACAAAAGGTTGCTGCATTTTTAGCTGTTTCTATATTTAAAGAAAAAACAACAATGATGAAACCGATTAATATGACGACCTCAAATTGGAAAAATCGGAGTAAAATGCGGTAAAAACGACTCATTTTTCAATTTTTATCTAAATTAGGTTACACATATTAAAATTTTGATTATCTTAGTGCTTTGATTCGTACATACAACATGAAAAAAATCTTATTCGTACTTTCCGTTGCTCTAGTAGGAGCCCTTACAATATCTTCTTGTCGTAAATATGAAGAAGGCCCAAACATTAGCTTGCGTAAAAAAGAAGCGCGTGTTACGAACAATTGGCGTGTAGAAAGTGCCCAATTAAATGGTACTGAAGTTTCTGCTGATCCATATTGGACAAAACAAAAACACTATATGTATCGCGATGGTAAGTATATTGTCACGATTATTAATCCAGTAACTTTAGAAGCTAAAAATCTACAAGGAACGTGGACATTATATGACAATGACCGTAAATTAGCCTTGACTACTAAAAATTTCTCTGGAAATATTGACAGTACAAATGATTACAACATACTTAAGTTGTACAATAAACAAATGTGGATTCGCAAAACAGACAATTCATTAGAATTGCATTTTGTACCATTTGAATAATTGATTTTTTATTTGTTTGTCATTTTGAGAAAGTTTATCAACTCATTTATTGAGCTCTTCTACTTTGATTTTTTCATGTTTATTCCACTCCAAACCTTCAAGTATCTTGCTTGTGGAGGTTCAACTGCCGCACTAGATATTGCCATTTATTTTATTTCATACAATTATATTTTTCACAAGGAACCTGTTCCTATTGGAGGGATTTTAATGGGAGCACATATTGCTGCATTTGTCGTTTCATTTGTAGTTAGCTTTCCATATGGATTTTTTATGAACAAATTCATTGTTTTTACAACATCTGAGTTAAGAGGTAGGGTTCAATTTTTTAGATATGGATTAACTGTCTTAAGTTGTATTGGGTTGAATTATTTATTTTTAAAATTATTTGTTGAGGGTTTTGGTTGGTATGCAACGCCCTCCAAAATAGCTACTACGGCGGTTGTAGCGATATATAGTTTTTTTACACAGCAATATTTTTCATTCAAAGTAAAGTAGGTTATATATACTTATTCATACTTGATTCAATACCTTTGAAGCACTATGAAGGTGACCATATTAGGCAATAATTCAGCTTTACCAGCACATGGCAGATACCCAACTGCGCAAGTGGTCAATATCAGTGAGCAGTTATTTTTGATCGATTGTGGTGAAGGGACGCAAATGCGCATGCAACAATTTGACATAAAGAGTAGTCGTATTGATCATATTTTTATCAGTCATATTCATGGAGATCATTATCTTGGTTTAGTAGGTTTGATTAGTTCACAATCTCTTTTAGGTAGACAAAGAGCATTATATATTTATTGTCCTGTAAAAATAAAGGAATACATTACAATGCAAATGCCATGGAGTTTAGGGTTTGACCTTCATTTTCATATTTTATCTGATGCCGAAAATAGTATTTTAGTTGATACACCAAAGGTACAAGTGAGTTGCTTTCCTGTGTACCACAGTGTGCCCACTCATGGTTTTCTTTTTATAGAAAAGAAACGAAAAAGGGTTTTGTTGCCAAACAAACTTAAAGATTATGAAATACCAAAATATTTTTACCCTCGATTGGCCGAAGGCGAAGATTATATTAATCAGCTTGGCGAGATTATTTTAAATGAATGGGTAACAGAAGTAGGACATTTGCCTAAAAGCTATGCTTATACTGCTGATACTCGATTTGCACCTGAGATTGTATCTTCTATTCAAGGTGTTGACTTATTATATCATGAAACAACTTATTTAAGAGACAATTATGAGAAAGCTAAAATGCGTTTTCATTCCACAACTATCGAAGCTGCTACAATCGCTAAAGAAGCTCAAGTTAAAACACTTTTAATAGGTCATTTTTCATCTAAATACAAGGATTTAAATCCTTTTTTAACTGAAGCACAAAGTATATTTAATGTAACCATGCTGGCTATTGAGGGACAAACATTTGAAATTTAGTTCAATAAAGAAAGTTACTTTTCATTGGACAAACAGTTCTATTTGAACCTGTATAATAGGATATTCTATGTTTTAATAGGTTAGCATTTCAAAAAAGGCACTTTAAAATGTGTATTAATATTTTTCGGCATGGTTTTTGGATTTATTTTGATGTCACAACAACAATTAAATAACACCTAAATTTTATTCCATGTCTAACTCTAAAATACGCTCAGCATTCCTTGCCTTGTTTCTTTTGAGCAATGTTGCAATAGCACAGTTAAGGCCAGTGGATCAGGTAAACGAACAATTCAACGATAAAGTATCAGAATTGTATACAAAATACAAGACTGATGGATTTGTTACTTACAAAGGCGGCAATATACAAATGGAAAAAAATACTGAGTTTCCAATATTTGTAGACTTACAAGAAGGACGTTGGTATCAATTTTTAGTAGTTGGAGATCCAGAAGCTAAAAAATTAGAAATGAAATTAGGTTTAGAGGGAGTTGGCGATTTTATTACAGATAAATTTAAAACTGAAAACATCAATGAATATCACACACAGTTTTCTTTCGTGTGTCCTAGATCTGGTCGATATTTATTGACATTTTTTCAAAAAGGCCCAAAAAAAGATATGTTGGGACATGTAGCAATATTTCAAAAACCAAATAAAACTGCGAATGGAACTGCAATAGTTTACAGTCATAAAAATTTTGAATGAGTAATTTGACATAAATCAGCTACCTTTCGGTAGCTTTTTTTTATTAAAATGTTTATCTTTGGTCAAAAGAAATCATGTACAGATTAATTTTATTTTTCCTAGTTGTGTTTACGTCAGCATCAGCACAAATAGGCACTATACCCAAATATCCAAAGCCAAATGTCATATTGGTATTGTTAAACGAATCTACCAATAAAATAGAAGCACTTCAAAAAAGGGGCATGAGCGATAAAATTGATGAAGTCAAAACTGCAGATAAACAAATTCACACTTCAATAGTCAATGATTTTAAATACAATTTCGATTTTTGTTTAGTGTATTTTTTTTACAATAAAGATTATGATGCTGTGAAACGCAAAGACTGGGATAATGTAACTTTTTACGATACAGAACACACTAACTCACCTAAAAAAGTCTCTATGACTACTTTTGGTCATTATTATATAGCAGAAGTTGGTTTCCCTCCCATTGGAAATCTTGTTACTTTAGATCAAAACAATCCACCAATTAAGGAATCTGATGGATTTGAAGGTCCTGAAGGGTATGCAACTCGACGCGATTATTCTTTACTATTATATGATGATCTATTTAAAATATTAGAAGGGAAATTAGGGTTGACTAATATCTCATTGCGTCGCGTGGGTAATATTTTCAAGCCATCAACATTAGAGTATCGATTTATTGGAGCCGAAGTTTTTAATCGTAAATTACAAAAATATTATAAAGATTAATTCACTTCCCTACATTTCACTTTTAGCTTCCTTTTACCTATTTTTGCTGTTCAAATTTTTTAAAACAATTAATACTAGTATATTATGAATTATGATGTCATTGTGATTGGTGCCGGACCAGGTGGATATGTAGCAGCTATACGTGCTTCTCAGCTCGGATTTAAAACTGCTGTGATTGAAAAGGAAAGTCTAGGTGGTGTGTGTCTCAATTGGGGCTGTATCCCAACTAAAGCTTTGTTGAAATCTGCACAGGTTTTTGAATATGCAAAACATGCATCAGATTATGGTGTACAGCTTGAAAATCCTACCGCTGATTTCAATGGTATGATTAAGCGAAGTAGAGGTGTAGCTGATAAAATGAGTAAAGGTGTTCAATTTCTTATGAAAAAGAACAAAGTAGATGTGATCATGGGTTATGGTAAAATCAAATCTAAAGGTCAAGTTGAAGTTGCTTCTACGGATGGTAAAACCACTGTATATGATTGTAAACATATTATCATCGCGACAGGTGCTCGTGCTCGCGCATTGCCTAACTTACCAATCGATGGAAAAAAAGTAATTGGCTATCGCGAAGCTATGGTATTGCCAACCCAACCAAAATCGATGATTGTAGTAGGTAGTGGTGCCATAGGAGTTGAGTTTGCTTATTTCTACAACAGTATTGGAACTAAAGTAACAATAGTTGAGTTTTTGCCTCATATTGTTCCGGTTGAAGACGAAGATGTTTCAAAAGAATTAGCTAAAAGCTTTAAAAAACAAGGTATTGAAGTCATGACAAATGCTTCTGTTGAAAGTATAGATACTTCAGGTGCTGGTGTAAAAGCAACTGTTAAAACTGCAACTGGGACTATTGTATTAGAAGCTGATATCGTTTTAAGTGCTGTTGGTATTGTTTCCAATTTAGAAAATATTGGTTTGGAGCAAGTTGGAGTATTGACAGATAAAGGCCGTATTAAGGTTGATGAATTTAGTCAAACTAATATTCCAGGTATTTATGCAATAGGTGATGCATCTCCTGGACAAGCTTTAGCTCACGTAGCAAGTAAAGAAGCTATAGTTTGTGCTGAAAATATTGCTTACATGGAAAAGAAATCGACTCACAAACCTGAGCCTATTGATTATTCTAATGTACCAGGTTGTACGTATTGTCATCCTGAAATAGCAAGTGTAGGTATGACTGAAAAAGCAGCAAAAGAAGCTGGGTATGAAATAAAAGTGGGTAAATTCCCATTTGTAGCTAGCGGAAAAGCAGCTGCTGCAGGCAATACCGAAGGTTTTGTAAAAGTAATTTATGATGCTAAATACGGTGAATGGCTTGGAACACACATGATCGGCATCGGCGTTACAGATATGATAGCTGAAGCAGTATTGGGTCGTAAACTCGAAACAACTTATAAAGAGGTATTAAATTCTATTCATCCACATCCAACATTGAGCGAAGCTGTAAAAGAAGCAACTGCAATGGCTTATGGTGAAGCTACAGATATTTAATTTACATATATATTAAACATATCATCACTGTCTTGTCACATTTAAAATAAAAATGTTTTAAGACGGTGATTTTTTTTGAATAAAACTCTGTTTAAATAATTAGTCCTATTTTCGTCACACGATAAAAGTCTATGCTCAAACGAATACCTCAAGATTTAAAACAAACCATACGTAAATTATTATTGGTGATGTTGATGTATCAGATTATTCGTTTGATCTTTTTTTTCGTCAATCATGTTTTTTTTAATGAAGTAGACTTTAGCCAATATTTTAAAATTATTCTATTTAGTATTCGGTTTGATGCATCAATTGTTTTTACAATCAATTTACCTTTTATTGTTTTTTCATTATTGTCATTTTCAATTATAAGGAACAAAACATATTCATTTATATTAAATATATGGTTTGTATTCACAAACAGTATTTGTTTCATATTTGATTTAGCAGATATTAGCTATTATCCTTACGTACGAAAAAGAATGACCTCCGAGGTGTTTGATTTAATTGGTAAAAAATCAGACTTTTGGGACTTATTGCCCAATTATGCAATTGAATTTTGGTACATTTTTGTCTTTGTATTCTTGTTGTTATTCTTATTTATTTACTTAAATAAAATAATTAACAAAATATCATATTATATTGAATATCAATATGTTATAAATTATTATATAATTTTTAAATTGATATTTTTAGCTCTTTCAATCCTAATCATCAGAGGTGGTTTTCAATTAAAACCTATTCAGACAATCAATGCATTGGTTTATGTTAATAACACCGAATTA
The DNA here is from genome assembly GCA_044353325.1 of Chitinophagaceae bacterium. Taxonomy (GTDB): domain Bacteria; phylum Bacteroidota; class Bacteroidia; order Chitinophagales; family Chitinophagaceae; genus OLB11. The sequence goes on from JBILCF010000141.1 coordinate 6,975, forward strand.
CCATTGGTAGTCAATACGCCATTCTCAATAGCTCATTCATTTGAACAGAAAAAATTGAAATCTTTACAATATTTTTCTGAGCAAGAAATGCAAACTTATTTTAATCCAATCAAAAATTATTCATCATCAAAAGCTCCGAATAAAGTTAATGTCGTGATGATTATTTTGGAGAGTTTTGGAAAAAGTTACACTGGTTTGGGAGGTAGAATGAGTTATACCCCTTTTTTGGATAGCTTAATGCAAAAAAGTTTGTTGTTTTCTAATGCCTATGCCAATGCTTTTCGCTCGTCAGACGGCATACCAGCTTGTGTAGCTGGCATACCTCATTTTATGGAAGAAGCATTTGCAACGTCGTCTTATGCTACTAACAAAATTGATGCTTTACCCAATTTGCTTAAAAAAATAGGGTATAGTTCTGCTTTTTTTCATGGTGGGACAAATGGAACGATGAGTTTTGATGCATTTGCAAGTCACGCCGGTTTTGATCATTACTTTGGTCGGACTGAATACGATAACGACAAAGACTATGATGGCACTTGGGGAATATGGGATGAACCATTTCTACAATATGCTATTAAAACCATGGATCAACAAAAGCAACCTTTTTTCAATACCATTTTTACCTTGAGTTCTCATGAACCTTTTGGCTTACCAAAAGATTTCAAAAATGAAACAATTCGAAAGCTAAGTGGTATCAACA
>JBILCF010000026.1:0-20379 GCA_044353325.1 Chitinophagaceae bacterium
GATGTCATATTTGGTACAGGCTTCGACGACAACCTTGGCGAAGAAATCAGCGTGACGATTATAGCTACAGGTTTCGAATACAAAAAAATTGAAAATGCTTATAGCAAAGAACAATTGAAACCGCATCACGAAAAAACCAAAGAAGTCTATGTCTTGAAAACAGAAGAAGAGACTAAGTCCATCGACAATGCAGTTCAATATCCTACAGAAGAACAACAGCCCGATAATACACCCGAAGCTGTGCTAGATCCATTAGCACCTACGATGTTTATTGTAGAACCGCCAGCTGTACCTTCTCGCTTGGCCTTTGGTATGGGTAGACCCATCATGCAAGCCAAACCACAAGTCATCGAAGAAGAAAAAATAGTCATGACCTTACAAGAAGAGCCTAGCCATACAACACTAGAGGAAATTGTACACATCGATCAACTGCCTATGGCCGAAGTTGAAGTGCCTATGCAAGCCGAAACTGAAGTAGAACCTATGCAAATGTACATCCAGGAAAAACCTACTGCACCTGCGGTAGACATACAGTCCGAATTGGATTCATTGTTTAATGGTACAGCTACACAACACGAAGCTGAACCACAACTCAAAGATGAGTATGTAACCATCAAGGGTATTACCTTAAACAGACGCAAAGGCAGCAGAATGCAAACCGACAGCGAACTAGAAGCCGAAGTCAATTTCGAATTACAGAAGCGAGCCTTCGAAGAGCGAGCATCCAAGCTACGTTCTATGAGTTTCAATGTCAACAAAGCCGATATCAACAGCGACGAAATTAATGTACCGGCTTACTTACGACAAAACCAACCCCTCGAAAATCATCCGACTTCGAGCGAAGATATATATTCAACAGTGCGTGTTACAGATGGTACCAACAACCAAGGTACGATTAGTAATCTCAATTCATTTTTGAATGGTAAAAATCCTGATTAACCCAATTTACGCGATAGGATTTGAGGAACGAAAATTCTAGCGTGTTAGTTGGGTTTACCCCGATTTAGTATTTGTTTTCAGATTTTGCAAAAAGCTGAATTGCAAATACTTAATCGTTTCAGCCCCGAAGAAAAATAGGGGCTGATTCTGGGATTAATTCCAGGTTTGTTTTATGGGTTAAAGGGCAGCGCAAGCTGCCCTTTGTGTTTTCGGGAAGGTCTAAAATTTCGAATACAATTTGGAGCCAAGCTATTCGATTCTATTTAACTACTTCTTGTTACCTTGTGTCTCGTCTTGAAGGACGAGACATTTAGGTACCAAGGCTATCCATCATCGACATCTTCTTTATTTAGCTGAGTAAATGCAGGCTTAATATTCAATCGGTTCGTAGTACCTTTTTTTAACTAGCCTACGGAATACCTCCGAAGTGAACATTCCGAAGAGCGTGGTACAGACTGCTTCGCAAAGCCTCGCAGTGACGAAAGTGCTAAGAATTTTTTTACGTTTATAGGTTTTGAGTGCATTTCATCAGCTTAATAATGCGTGTGTCGTTGAAGTATAGCCTTGATTCCCCAAAGCGCCGTGCGCTAAGGGGAGCAAGAAGTAGTTGAAGAAAGTTTATCTGCTCTGCTCCAAAATCAGAAAAAAAACATAAAAAAAGCAAACCTAAGTTTGCTTTTATATGAGGTAAACAAAAGGTATTATACCAATGTGATTTGTGTCGTAGACCAAATCTTACAGTGGTAAATGCCGATAGGATAGTTGTTTAGACCAATTTGTTGGGATATTACAAATATCACATCGGTATTACTTAACCGCTTCTACGGTATAGCCTTTATCTGTCAGTAAATTCAGTACGCCTTGCTCACCAGCCAAATGTCCTGCACCGACGGCTACAAAACAAGACGTGTTTTTCATTTCATACAAGAGTGTATTCATCCATTGTATGTTTCGACCAGATATCAATTCTTTTTCGTGGCCTTTAAATTCGGGCGAACTGCTGATGAGCTTATACAATGCATCGATGTCTTGATTTTTGTAATGCGATATCATGGTTTTAAATTCGGTATTGTCTTCATCAATTTGTTGTAAGCTTTCGAGCAACATGTCTTTGATATCTTGATTGTTCATTTGATCAAAAATTTGCAATTGCGCATGACTACTTTCAAGTCCTGCAATTTCGATTTTATTTTTTTTGGCCAACTCTATCAAATTCATTTCGTAGGAAGATTGATTCTCACACGTAAAACTTTTCATGGCTATCATAGAGATGAGAAAAAATGGTTTGAACTGTTGAAACATGGAAGCATCAATCCCCAATTTATTTTTGATTTGTTCGGCAAAGTCATTGTACTCGGCTTCGCTCGAAAAATAATCGCGCAGTTGTTTACCGTCTGTCAGCATAACATGTTGTTGGTATTGAGCTATCATAGTTGGGTCCGATAAATCTATTTCTAGAAACAATTTTTGAGTTGCCTCAAAGGCTTGTTTCATTTGTGTTGTAAAAAAATAATCTTCGTTGCAAATGGAATGCATAGTACCAAACACATAGGATGGTTTGCTCAGGTCCTTGCCACTAATTTTCCATAGTAAACTATTGTCGTGTTTGACGGATTTGGTTTGTGCAAATGCGTCTGAACTCAATTGCAGGAGTTGAGCCAAAAAGCCTAAAAATAATAAAAGGTGTTTTTGCATGAATGTGTATTTTAGTCGTGGCTGTGAAGCAACAACGTCAATAACGCAAATCCTAAGCCAAGGAGTACAACTGTGACTTTTTGACGGCTTAATTCATGGTGTTTGGTACCACTCTCATACAATATGGTGGTAGAAATATGTAGAAACGCCCCAATGACAACGGGTATGATGTATACCAGTAGGTTGGATACAAAGTAGAACTTTTGTCCGTAATACATTGCCATAATGCCCGATAAAGGCGATACGATAGCAAATAAAAGTACAAGTACCCATTTGTTCCATCGAGAAGTAGAGAATAGAAGTAGAGAACTTAAGGTAATAGCTTCGGGTATTTTGTGTGCTGCTACACCCAAGAATATAGATGGCAATGTGGTGCTATCTTGATAGTTGAAGCCCAAAGGGATACCTTCCATAAAAGCATGGATACAAAGACCTAGAAATATCGGGGATATAGAATGGATATGTGCATTGTGTTCGTGTACATGTCCGTGCTCCACACCATGCGACAGTCGCTGTAAAATAAGTTGTAAAAAGAAACCCAATAAAATATAAATGCCTGCTTTTTCGCCCAGTTCGTGAAAGGTTTCGGGCATTAGATGCAAGATGGTTATAGCCATCAAGAACGATCCCGAAAAGGCCAGCAATAATGTAATCCAGCTCGATTTAAATTGTTTGAACAAAAATGGTATGACACCACCAACGACAGTCAATAAAAATAAACATAAAAGGTAAAGCCAAATCATAATCTGTGCACAAAAGTAACTAAAATATTCAATTTTGCTGGAGTATTCCGATTCTGTACTTGTAGTAGCGGGCATTGAACCAACCTATAGCACTGCCCAAAATAGCGCCGCCAAGTATATCAGAAGGGTAGTGCACCGCCACATAAACTTGCGAAAAACAGATCACCAAAGCCCAACTTATAGCCAATGGTACAACCCATTTATGGATATGTCTTAGGGTAAGGATAATAAATACCGCAAAGCCAACATGATTTGTTGCATGCGAAGATGGGAAGCTAAATCCAGAACCACAATGGACGAGTTGGCGTAAGGTAAAGGGTAGTTCGGGGTCGTTGCATGGGCGTATGCGATGAATGATAGGTTTGATAAGACTGGCACTGATAGCATCGCAAAATAAAAACGTCAACAAAAAAAATCCACACCACCACAAGCCTTTTATTCCATAGGATTGGATCATCCAAACCAATAAAAATAAATATACGGGTGCCCAAAAATAAGGGTTTCGCCACAATACCGTCAAGGTATCCAACACAGTATTGGCGGAATGGATATTTACCATTTTTAATATCAGTTCGTCGATATGTTGGATTGTTGACATCATATTATTTTGTAAACACCAAGATCATACGAGGTGAATGTTCTTCATCATATGCATCAAGGGTATAGGTTCCAAATTGTTCTATACGTTTCAAGCCTGCTGCTTCAAACAATGCACTCATAGCATCGCACGTAAAACTATTGACTGTTTCAGTGAAACAAGTCTGAATATCGCCGTCTTGAATGCTTATTTTTTTGAGTAATTGTGTATCGGTATAGTTGCGTTCGATATCAAATCGAACTTGGTCGCGTAGTATAGTTTCTTCACGACTTGCATCGATGTTTTTTCGCGCATGCGATTGGTTTACAAAATCAACTACTAGTTTTCCACCTGGCTTCAATCCTTGACTCATACTTCGAGCAGCAAGTACATTGTCGTGTGCTGTTTTGAAATATCCAAAACTTGTAAACAAATTACAGATATACGTGTAATAGTTAGTACGAAAAACATTACGCATATCGTGCACATAAAAATGAAGTCTATCAGATTCAAACTGTTTGGCATGTTCGATACTTTGAGGCGAAAGGTCGAGTCCGGTGACATCGAGTTGATGTAGCGAAAAAGCGCGTGCATGTCGGCCTTTGCCACATGCCAAATCCAACAATGTTGCATCAGGTAATGGATTCAACCATTGAATCAGTCGCTCTACAAATGCAAAAGCTTCTTCATCGTTTCGATGTTGGTAAAGTAAGTGATAATAAGGCGAATCGAACCAGTCTTCAAACCATTCTTTCATATGTTTTGTAATTTTTTCATGTAGAAAGAATCTACTTTCTACATGATTTTATTTGAGTTGTAATGTTATGACAAAAATCTGAAGGAATTTTCATAATTTTGCGCCACAATCAAACTTTTTTAACCTTGGCATTAATTAAATCAATTTCAGGCATACGTGGAACCATTGGCGGGCGAGCAGACGAAGCTTTAACACCCATAGATATAGTCAAATACAGTGCTGCATACGGCAGTATGGTATTGGAGAAAACAGGCAATAAGAAAATAGTCGTTGGTCGCGATGGCCGTATAAGTGGCGAAATGGTCCGTAACCTTGTGGTTAGTACCTTACAAGCTTTAGGCATGGAAGTCGTAGACTTGGGCTTAAGTACTACGCCTACAGTAGAAATGGCCGTGAAAATGGAAGAAGCAGGCGGTGGGATTATCTTAACAGCTAGTCATAATCCTAAGGAGTGGAATGCTTTGAAGTTATTAAACCACGAAGGTGAATTTATTTCGGGCGAAGATGGTGAGCAAGTGTTGAAAAATGGTAACGAAGCAAATTTTGTTTTTGCAGATGTCAACAAACTAGGCAAAATCACCTTCGACGATACGTATATGGTCAAACATGTCGATAGCATTTTAGCGCATCCTTTGGTGGATGTCCCTGCTATTGCAGCCAAAAAATTTAAAGTTGTCTTAGATGGTATCAATAGTACAGGCGCTACGTTTGTACCATATTTGTTGGAAAAATTGGGTGTGACTGATATTGTTGTTATCAACGAAGAAGTCAATGGGAAATTCAATCATAATCCTGAACCTTTACCAGAAAATTTAAATGAAATTTCAACTACTGTCGTGAAACAAAAAGCTGATCTTGGTATTGTGGTTGATCCTGATGTAGATCGTTTGTGTTTTGTATGTGAGGACGGTTCAATGTTTGGTGAAGAATATAGTTTAGTAGCGATTGCAGATTATATGTTGGGCCACAAAAAAGGTAATACAGTATCGAATATGTCAAGCACACGTGCATTGAAAGACATTACACTCAAACATGGTGGCGAATATTTTGCTAGTGCTGTAGGTGAAGTCAATGTTGTGAAGAAAATGAAGGAAGTCAATGCAGTGATTGGTGGTGAAGGTAATGGTGGAATTATTGTACCAGAATTGCATTATGGTCGCGATGCGTTGATTGGTATTGGTTTGTTCTTAAGTCATTTGGCTCAATATGGCAAATCGATTACCGAATTGCGTCGTAAGTACCCGGATTATTTTATGTCCAAAAATAAAATAGAGTTGCAAGATGGTATCGATGTGAAGCAAATATTTGAAGGTATAAAAGTGAAATATAAAAAACAACCTATCAACACTGATGATGGTCTTAAAATAGAATTTGACAATGAATGGGTGCATTTGCGCACATCAAACACCGAGCCTATTATTCGTATTTATGCAGAAAGTACTTCAGAAACAACTGCAAATAATATTGCCAAAAAAATTATGATGGACATCAGCGAGTTGATGAAAGAAACACACTAATTTTTTTTCTAATAAAAATATTAAAACGACAATTTATTTTGATAGGTTGTCGCTTTTTTGTTTAAAGAATAAAAAATGATATTATAAAAAAAAACCTTCAAGCGATATTCTTCTTGAAGGGTTTTTATCTCATGTATTTGCATTTATCTAATCTAGTTTAACCATATAGTAGTACAAACCTTGATAGTTTGGATATATACCGCCGAGTTGAAATTCTTTTTCACCTGAAGCAAGTAATTTTTCAAGTTCGAGACTAGTCGTAATGTCTTTTTCATTGACTTGTGTAATGACAAACGTTTTTTTCATACGTGTTTGTTTGCCTATCAAACCAGTAGGATTGATGTCGGAAATGTATAATCCACCTTTGACGCGCAAAGCTTGACTTTCTTGTTTGGTCAGTTCGCGCATAGTTACGCCAAGCGAAGCCAACACATCAGCTTTGACTATGTCTGTTGTGCCAAAACGATTCTTGAAATTGATGGTTGTAGTATTTTCTTTTCCATTGCGTAGATAACTTATTGTCGTGTTATCGCCAGGTCTAAATTGAGCTATTTGCTCCGTCATTTCAGGACCGGTTTTGATTGTTTTATTACCTATACGTGTTATGAAATCACCTTCTTTTATTCCAGCACTTTCAGCAGCACTTCCGTCATAAACTTGGTTAACATAGACACCCTCTATTTTATCCAATTTAAGGGCGCTGATTTGTTCAGGTGTAGCATTTTTACTATCTACATAGCCTACACCCAAGTATGCACGTTGTACATTGCCATACTTCATCATATCGGCAACAATCTTGCGAGCTATATTAGAAGGAATTGCAAATGAATATCCAGCATAAGATCCTGTTGGAGATGCAATAGCTGAATTGATGCCGATCAATTCGCCACGAGAATTGACTAAAGCACCGCCACTATTACCTGGATTAACTGCTGCATCGGTTTGGATAAAACTTTCGATGGCATTGTTGCCACTTTTGGTTTGGTTGATACCGATGTTACGATATTTTGCGCTCACGATGCCTGCTGTCACTGTAGTTTCTAAGGTTAATGGGTAACCTACAGCCAATACCCATTGGCCAAGTTTGACATCATCTGAGTTGCCGTATGGTATAGAAGGTAAATTGGTTTCATTGATTTTTAAAACCGCCAAATCGGTTGATGGATCTTTACCAATAACTTTGGCTGGGTAAGATTTTTTATTGTTGAGAATCACTGTCACTTGATCGGCGCCATCTACCACATGATTGTTTGTTACAATGTAACCATCAGCCGTTACGATTACACCGGATCCACTCGACTGTTGTGGTTGTTGGTAGTAGCGTTGCCCACCACCAAAAAATTGATCAAAAAAATCATCGCCAAATGGACTGCGATATTGAACTGCTCTTGCTTTAGTTTCGGTTTTGATATGCACAACTGCTTTACTCGAACGTTCTGCAGCATCTTCTAGATTGACATACCCTCCATCGGCAGTAGCAGATGGCTCTGTATAATTTGCAAAATGCAAATCGGACGGTTCTTCATTAGGATGTTGGTAAACTATTGTTGGATAAAAATATTTTTTAGCAACTGCCATAGTTACTACAGAAGTTGCAACTGCGATAAGTACTACGCTTAAAATCTTTTTCATTTTGAACGGTTTTTATTTTGAAAACAAAATTACAAGAGTTCTAAATTCAAGCAACGATTTTAATTTTTTTTAACAGCCAAAACAGTGTTAATGAAACTATAGTGAATTCAAAAATTCGATGGTATTGACTCCGTCGGCAAAGTCAGTGAGTGTAGGCTTTTGAGCCGCTCCAAATGGAATATAATTTTGCCCTACAATGGCTTGTATAGACTGATTGTTACGAAGAGATTCGAGTACATTGTGTAAGTCAGTATAGTACTCGTAATGCAAGACAGCTACTGGAGAAAATATACTTTCGTTTTCTACAAGTAACAGACTGTCATTGTTCATATAAAATTGATTGTTGATCATATACAACGCAAGGTTGTAATCAAGATTATTTCTGTATTTGTTGACATCTTTAAGGTGGTCATATTTTCGAAAAGCAGTCAGCATAGGTAAGAAATCATAGTCTTTGGGAACATATAATTTGGTGATATTTCTACAGCCAAGCCCACAATACATGTATACATCATCGGCAAGTGCTGTTAGTTCTTCGGTAGTTTCTGTACCAGTTATGATCCCAACAGAAGTTCTGTTTTTACGGATGATGTTCGGATATTTGGCAAAGTAATATTCAAAATAATTGGCTGAAGTATTGCTTCCAGTTGCAATATAAGCGTCGCAGTTTTTAAGCATATCGGCTATTTCGATTTGATCAGTCAAGTTAGGATCCCATTCTATTAGTTTTGAAATTAGATGTCGCATCAGAATGGTATCTTTCGAGGATAATTTGAGTTTCATTCGATAACCACTGAAGAATACACACAAGAAATCATGAAAGCCTACAAGTGGAATATTTCCGGCCATTACGATGCCTACTGTAAGTTGTTTGTCTTTTTGTTCTGCAGTTTGTAGTAGTGATGCAAACACAATAAGTTCGTATTCGTTGAGGTATTGATCTGTGATAGCTTGTATAGATTGATGAATAAACTCAGTGGTAAACCATCCATTTTGTCGCTCGGCCAATTCTATATGTTGTATCAAAACATCATCTTTGTCAACTAAGTATGATTTAAGTTTTAATAAGAGTTCAATTCTATTTTCAATCATCGTAACTTTTCTAATTTTTTTGTATTAATTTTGAACCACGAATTTCGAACAATTCAATTACAATACACGAACAAATATAAAATTTAATAAGTCATGGCTATAATAATTACCGACGAATGTATCAATTGCGGCGCTTGCGAACCAGAATGTCCAAATAATGCAATCTATGAAGGTGGCGTTGAATGGGCTATTGCCGATGGTACAAGTGTCAAGGATAGTTTTAAATTGATGAACGGCACTATGATGGATGCTAACTCAAAAAATGCTCCTATCGCCGACGATACCTATTATATTTCACCGGATAAATGTACTGAGTGTCAAGGTTTCCACGAAGAGCCTCAATGTGCTGCAGTTTGTCCTGTAGATTGTTGCGTACCGGATGAAATGTATCGTGAAACAGTTGAAGCTTTGTTGGATAAGAAATCACGATTACACTTGTAAAACCGTGCGATTACAACAAACTCATTTTTTCGTTGTTTTGTCAGCATGTATTTTGACTTGTAGTAATATACTTGCTCAAGGTCAAAAGGCTCTTCCCAAAGCACCTGTTTATGATACGATCCTAACACATATGGGCGATGTCGATATGATACAAATTCGACAAAATGGTGATATGGTTTTGCTCGAAGGATTTCAAAAAAATGGGAAGCAAGATGGCGTTTGGACGTCGTTTCACGAATCTGGATTTCCTTCATCAGTTACGACTTACCGTAATGGTATACTGTATGGTACACAATTATTATTTGGGCCTGATGGATATACCGAACAAATGGCGACATATAAAAGAAGTATGTTGAATGGTCCATTTCGTGTATACTTCAAAGGTGCTAGACTAAATAAAGAAATTTATTATACAGATGGCATTGAGGATGGTTTTCGAAAAGTGTATTATGCCGAAGGTGGTATACAAGAAGATGGTCGGATGAAAATGGGTAAACGTGAAGGTTTGACTATTTGGTATTATGTCAATGGCAATAAAGCAGTTGAATACGAATACAAAGATGGCGAACAACATGGAAAAGCAGTTGTATACAATGAAAGTGGCGTTGTAACCGAAATGGGAATGTATACCAAAGGCCTAAAAACTGGACATTGGAAAATTTTTTCGGAATATGGTCAACTTAAAGAAGAGGGCGAATATATGAATGATAAAAAGTATGGTGAATGGAAAACCTACGATATCAAGGGTAATTTTTTAAAAAATATCAAGTATTAATTTTAATAGATTTAGATAGATGTCTGCACTTTCACAATTCAAAACAGTCAAACATTTTATATTTGATATCGATGGCGTACTCACCGACGGTTCGCTAATAGTCAGCGCTGACGGTTCATTGTTGCGCATGATGAATATCAAAGATGGTTATGCATTGCAACTCGCAATTAAAAAAGGATATACTATTTCTATTATTTCAGGAGCAAAAGGAGAAGGTTTGCTAAAGCGCTTTGATGGGCTTGGTATTGAGAATGTGCATTTGGGCATTTCAAACAAATTGCAAAAACTCCATGAAGTGGAGATAAAGCATAGTATAGATTTAACCAAGACATTATATATGGGCGATGATATGCCAGATATCGAAGTGATGAAAAACGTTGGTTTGTCATGTTGTCCTTCAGATGCATGTATCGAAGTCAAGACAATAGCGAAGTATATATCTAGTTTTGCTGGAGGTCAAGGATGTGTACGCGATGTCATTGAAAGGGTACTGAAATTGAACAATGACTGGGAATAAAAATGCAATAAAAAAAGCGTCGAAAATTCAACGCTTTTTTAAATATTTTAAAAAGTACAATTAATCTCTGCTGCGATTCAGAAACAAAAAGATATAATATAGCAAGGTTGCCACAGAGCTAATAGCTGCTACTACATAGGTGCGTGCAGCCCATTTTAAAGCATCCTGTGCTTTTTCATTTTCGTATGAATTTGTTAAGTTGGTACTTTCAAGCCATGCTAAAGCTCTGTTGCTTGCATCAAATTCTACAGGCAGTGTAACCAAAGAAAAAATCGTGGTAATGGAGAAAAGTAAAATCCCAATCAAAAATACCATTTGACTTGCACCGCCCAATCCCATTAAGCCTAAACCTGCAAGGATAACCCATTGTGATAATGTAGTTCCAATTTTCACCGCTGGTACCATTCTACTTCTCATCATAAGCATACTGTATTGAGTAGCATGTTGTACAGCATGTCCACACTCGTGTGTAGCTACTGCAGCGGCACTAATACTACGACCTTCATATACATCTGGGCTTAGATTTACAGTTTTATCATCTGGGTTGTAATGGTCTGATAAAAATCCGGGCGTGCTAATGACTTGTACATCATAAATGCCATTGTCGCGAAGCATTCGCTCAGCAAGTTCCTTGCCCGACATGCCATTTTGAAGACCTTCTTGGGCATATTCTGTAAATTTTGACTTCAATTTGTTGCTGATATAGGTTCCAATGAGGAACATAATGCCTGCAATAATGTAATAACCTATCATTCTTTTTGGTTTTTTTTTATACGATGCAAATATAAGCCCATTCAACGTTTTAACGACAAATAAGACAATATGGCGCAAAAATTTAACATTATTATGACATTATAGCGCACTTTCAAGGCTTCATATCTTACCTTAATGTAATTTTTTTGAAGTTTGAACCAATATTTTTTTGAAATCAACTTCATAGGCTGTACTTTAGCATTGAATTTTATGGGTTAGTAAGAAATGGGCTATCAATTTATTGGTAGTCCTTTCTTTTTTTAGACTAATTTTTGACTCTAGTTTATCCAATTTAATTTGGTGATTCTTTTATAGAAAAATAATTAAGAGCAGTTAATTTTTTCCATTCAAAAAATAAAGTGCATCTTAGCACAGAACAAATTTAAAATTACATTGTCAAAAACTAAAACAACATTTATCTGTCAGGCATGTGGAATGGAAAGTGCAAAATGGCAAGGGAAATGTCCATCATGCAACGCATGGAATACATTTGTAGAAGAGCTCATTCAAAAAGATGGAAAGAAAGAAATCTGGAAAGATGAAAATGATAAAAGCTCATCAAAGTCGTTGCGTCTATCAGAGGTCAGCGAAGTTGAATCGAAGCGCATAGTCACAAAAGATTTAGAGTTGAATCGTGTACTTGGAGGTGGTATAGTTGAAGGCTCTGTGGTGCTCATAGCTGGTGAGCCTGGCATAGGTAAAAGTACTTTGTTTTTGCAAGATTGTTTGCAGTTGCAGGATACAATCACTTTATATATCAGTGGTGAAGAAAGTTTGCAACAAATCAAAATGCGTGCAGACAGAATCAATATTCAAAATGATCGATTTTATTTGTTGAATGCGACAGACACACAAGCTATTTTTAATGAAATAAAAAAGTTAAAACCCCAGTTGGTTGTCATTGATTCAATTCAAACTTTGGAGTCGCCATTTATTGAAAGTGCGCCAGGTAGTGTAAGTCAAGTAAGAGAATGTACAGCGGAAATTGTTCGCTTTGCAAAAGCTACAAGTACACCAGTTTTTATTATAGGACATATTACCAAAGATGGTTCTATAGCTGGACCTAAAGTGCTTGAGCATATGGTTGATACAGTGTTGCAATTTGAAGGCGATCGACATTATTCGTATCGCATTTTGCGGACAACAAAAAATAGATTTGGGAGTGCCAGTGAATTGGGAATTTATGAAATGAATGAAGGTGGTTTGAGGCAAGTGAATAATCCATCTGAAATATTGATTACTCAAAAAGATGAACCATTGAGCGGTATAGCTATAGCGGCTACACTCGAAGGTGCAAGACCTTTGCTTATTGAAACCCAAGCTTTGGTAACCCATGCGGTTTATGGAACTCCGCAACGAACTGTGACTGGATTTGATTTGCGACGTTTGCAATTGCTTTTGGCAGTATTAGAAAAAAGAGGTGGTTTTCATTTTGGCGTCAAGGATGTTTTTCTCAATATTGCAGGTGGTATCAAAGTCGAAGATCCTGCTATCGATTTGGCTGTGCTTTGTGCATTATTATCTTCATATGAAGATAATCCATTGCCGCAGCGGATTTGTTTTGTAGGTGAAGTAGGCTTGAGCGGCGAAGTGCGTGCTGTCAATCGAATTGAACAACGAATTGCCGAAGCGGAAAAAATGGGATTTGAAAAAATATACATTTCTAAATTTAATAATAAAGGAATCATGCCGAAGGCAGGAATTGATATTGTAATGATTAGTAAAATTGAAGAATTGTATCGAGTTTTATTTTAATTTTAACCCTCAAATGACCTCACTACTACCTTGGGCAACAAAAATTGCCAATTTATTTTATCCGAATATTTGCCAAGCTTGCGCCAAAGAATTGGTGGGCAACGAAAATAGTATTTGTGTAGCTTGTTGGAAAGACTTACCTGAAACTAAATTTCATTTGCAAATCAATAATCCATTGGAGCAAAAATTTTGGGGTAGGCTACCCGTTGAATATGCCACATCAATGTATTACTTCAACAAAGATGCACGTATTCAGGATGTTTTGCATGCATTGAAGTATCGAAAAAATACTGAAATCGGATTAATGTTAGGACGGAAATTTGCAGAAGAAATTAAAATGTGTACATGGATAGCTGATATTGATTGTTTGATTCCAATTCCTTTGTCACAAAAAAAAACACAAAAACGTGGCTATAACCAAAGCGAATATATAGCAAAAGGTATGGGCGAAATCTTAAATTTGGGGGTGATAACTACTGCTGTAGAAAGGGTTAAACATACCGAAACTCAAACAAGCAAAACAAGGTCTGAAAGGCTGGATAATATGAAAGCTGCTTTTGAAGTCAAAGATCCTTCATTGTTAAATCAAAAACACGTTTTGTTGATAGATGATGTCATTACGACTGGTGCAACATTGGAATCTTGTGCGGAGGCTATTTTGAAGCAGGGTAATACCAAATTGAGTATTGCGACCTTAGCATATGCAATAGATTAAGATTTTTTCCGTTATTTTGTATACTTTATGAAAAAACAATTCGTACTAAAACGTTTTCGAAGTCCAATAGGGTTGGTATTGTTTGTAATGGCTATCATGTTGGTTTTACATTCTTGCAAAAAAGATAAATTTTTAACATCAGGAGGGGATATCTCATTTTCGACTGATACATTGAAGTTTGACACAGTGTTTACAAGTTTAGGCAGTGTTACACGACAATTTAAAATTTATAACAACAATTCTAAGCGAATTAAATTTGATGAAATCAAATTAAAGGGCGGGGAAAATTCTCCTTTTCGAATGAATATCGATGGAGAACCTACAAAAGCAGTTCAAGGTATAGAATTAGCGCCCAATGATAGTATGTATATTTTTGTTGCATTGACTATCAATCCAACTTCAGGTTTAAATCCATTTTTGTTGGAAGATGCAGTTGAAGTTAATCTAAATGGAAATGTATCTCAAGTGCCACTTGAAGCTTACGGACAAGATGCACATTATATTGTGGATAGTGTGTTGTTGTCTCAGACATGGATTAATGATAAACCCTATGTTATTATTCGCAGTGCGTTGGTCGATTCTGCCAATGTATTGACCATACAGAAAGGTTGTCGTATCTATATGCATGCAGATTCTAAACTGTATGTTGCTGGTACTTTGAAAACATTTGGTACAAAAACGGATAGCGTCATTTTTCAAGGGGATAGATTGGATAGAGATTATTTTGGCTACAAAGATTATCCGGGCGAATGGCGTGGAATTCATTTTTTGAGTAGCAGTATGCAATCCAATATCAATTACACGGTTATTAAAAATGGCGGATTGACAGATGCAGCTGTTTATGTCCAACCACCTTGGGTACCCTTGGGTGGTCCGATAGTAGAGTTTAACAATTGTTCAATATTTAATTCTGCTGGTTTTGGAATGTTGTGTTTCAATACCAATGTGCGAGCAAACAATTGTTTGATTCATACTTGTGGTCAACAAAATTTGGCTATCATAGAAGGTGGTGAATATGAATTTAACCATTGTACTTTAGCTACGTATGGCGGCACAGGTATCAATCATTCTCAACAACCTACTGTAGCAATCTTGAATTACCGCGATATTAGTTTGACGGATTTTGTAGGTGCAAATCTTAATGCAACGTTTCTAAACTGCATCGTTTATGGACCTTTAGAGGATGAGCTATTTATGAATAAAAAAGGAACTTGGGATTATAATTTAAATATTAAAAATTGTTTGATCAAAAGAACAAATTCATGGTTGGTTCAACCTACCAATACAATTGTAAATCAAGATCCACAATTTATCGATGTTGCAAAATGGGACTTTCATATAGCAAACACTTCACCTGCTAAACAAGCTGGTGTGAATGAACCAAATGCGATAACAATAAATGATATTGATGGTGTTTTGCGACCTAACCCTCCAAGCATAGGTTGCTATGAAGCCAATTAATACCAATTCCAACAAAAAAATAGTTCAAAGACATTTTGAGTTGAGAAGTGGTAAATGCCGATACTACATGAATATAGTACAATGAGTCCTAAGACGAAATTGGACTATTATGAATGTGTAATCGGTATAAATTCTTATCCTCTACAAAGATTTAAAAGGCTTAACTTTGTATAACAAATAAATCATACAGTATGAAAGTCACCTTGATAATACTTCTTTCCATACTTTTGATATGGATGGCCATTAGTTTTTTTACTTCTCGAGTCAGCGAGCCGACTTATAAGCTTATTAAGCAAGCTGATGGTTTTGAGATTAGAAAATATGACAGTTATATTTTAGCAAAAGTAGATGTACAAGGCAATTATACAGAAGCTACAAATGAAGGATTTCGAATTTTAGCAGGCTATATATTTGGAGGCAACCAACGAAAACTTTCCATTAAAATGACTGCCCCGGTTGTAGAATCAAATGCTAGCGAGAAAATAGCCATGACAGCACCTGTGCTTGAAACTAATTCTTCTTTAACCGAAATGCGGACTATAGCTTTTGTGATGCCTCAGCAATACAACTTAAATTCATTGCCAATACCTAATAATGATAACATAAAATTTGAGGAGGTTCCAGAACGCTATGTTGCTGTATTGTCATACTCATGGTATACAAACGAAGCTAGGGTAAATAAGAAAAAAGAACAACTTCTAGAAATGCTCAAAAAGCAAAATATAGAAGTTTTGGCTCAGCCGCAAAATGCTCGTTATAACCCACCATGGACTGTGCCGTTTATGATTCGCAATGAAATACTAGTTGATATACAGTATAATGGTTAAATAACGTTGGGCTGTATCAAATCCCATAAATTACCATATAAATCTTCAAATACCAGTACTTTGCCAAAAGGTTCATGACAGAGCTCCCGCACTATTCGGATGTTTTGATGCAATAAGTTGTTGTAATCACGTACGATATCATCGGTGTGTAAAAATAAAAAAACACGTCCGCCGGTTTGGTTGCCAATGCTATTTTTTTGTTTGTCATTGGAAGCTTTTGCTAATAAAATTCTGCAACTGCCTTCACCGTTAGGTTTTATCACAACCCATCGTTTATGTTCATCAAGTTGGGTATCTTCAATTAATTGAAAATGTAATTTGCGAACGTAAAAATCTATAGCATCGTCGTAATCCTCAACGACTAAAGCAAATTGGAGTATTGATTGATTCATATTCAACCTTGAAAGTAAGCTTTTTAATCAAATTGCTCTAAATTGCGCTGATTTTATTTTTTGTTTACATGTTTGAATATGCTCAATATCCTAAGACGATGCATCCAGATAAACTGGATGAACTATTGTCTATGGGATGGTTTAGAATGGGGCAATCAATTTTTACAACAAATTATATTCTAGTTGAAAGTAGCATGTATCGAACAATTTGGTTAAGGCATGTGATCAAACAGTATCAAGAGACAAAAACACTTCGGAATTTAAAAAAAAGAAACCGAGATTTTAGAATTGAATTAAAACCACTCGAAATAACTCCTGCACATGAAGAATTGTTTGAAAAATATAAGTCATCTATTCCCTTTGAAGCAGCAACTTCGTTGTATCAGTTGTTGAATGGATATGTGTACGAACCTACTTCCATTTATACTACGTATGAGATCAATTTATACGATCGGTTTAATTTAATAGGTTGTAGTTATTTTGATATAGGTCGAAAAAGTGCTGAAGGTATTTCGTCTTATTTCGATCCAGCATACAGATCATATAGTATTGGTAAGTATTTAATTTATATGCAGTTGGAGGTTTGTAAAGAAAATGGGTTTCACTATTTTTATCCTGGGTATTTTATTCCAGGTCATTCCCATTTAGATTATAAACTTGATATAGGTACACATTGTCTTGAATTCTTTAATCCAGAGGATGCACTGTGGTATCCGATTTCAGACTACGTTGATCAAGGCATTCCAATTGAGTATCAGGATTTTTTTATGGATTAAACTGTTTTGCTTTTTTGAGTAAAAAAGTAAACAGGTATTCCCAATAACACAATACCCAAGCCTGGTAATGTATAATTGGGCTTCCAAATAATTAAGCAAACACCCATGATAGAAGCTAATGCTATATAAATTGCAGGTAGCCAAGGGTAACCAAATGCTTTGTAGGGTCTATCTAAATTAGGCTGAGTAATGCGTAATCTAAAAATACCAATAATTGTCAATATGTAAAATATCAAAACTGCAAAGACAACATAATCGAGTAAATCCCCATAGCGACCACTGAGACAAAGTATACTAGCCCAAATACATTGAATCCACAGTGCATTTGATGGAACTTGATTCTTATTGAGTTGATTCACTTGCTTGAAAAACAATTTATCCTTAGCCATGGTATAATACACTCTTGATCCTGCTAATATCATCCCATTGATGCATCCAAATGTAGATACCATAATAAGTAATGCTATGATTTTAGTGCCAGTGCTACCCAATATTTTTTCTGCAGCTGCTACTGCCACACGATCTTGAGGCGCATTCGCTATTTCGGGTAATTGCAAAACACCTAGGTACATTACATTGGTGAGTATATACAGTAAAGTAACAATACCGGTACCTAATAAAAGTGCCAGTCCAATGTTTCGTTTTGGATTTTTTACCTCACCTGCTATAAATGTAATATTGTTCCAGGCATCAGAAGAAAATACTGAGCCTACCATAGCAGCCGCAAATAAACCAATAATAGGAACCGTAGGTGATTGTAATGTATTGCCGATATTAAATTGTTGTTGAATGTCCCATATATTAGACCAATTATAATTCCACACTTCTTGTTGGTATCCTAAAACAAAGCCGAGAACAATAATGCCAAATAAGGCAATCAATTTTGTCGATGTGAAAATGGTTTGAATAATTTTTCCACCATTCACGCCCAGTGAATTGATATAGGTAAGAAAACAAATAATGGCAATGGATAATAACTGTGCATAATACAACTTGAATGGACCTACCGTTGCTAATAGATTTTGATCTGTCAATTCGAACACCGGGAAAAAGTATCCTGCAAACTTTGCAAAAGCAACGCCTACAGCTGCTATAGTTCCAGTTTGTATGACCATAAATAAAGTCCAACCATAAAGGAATCCAATCAGTTTATTCCAGCTTTGGGTCAAATACACATACTGCCCACCAGCTTTTGGGTACATCCCAGAAAGTTCGCCATAACTCACTGCTGCAGCCATAGTCATAATGCCCGTAATAATCCAAACAAGGATTAAATTACCTGCACTGCCTACATATCTTATGATATCGGCACTGACAATAAAAATTCCAGATCCAATCATGCTACCTGCAACAATCATGGTGGCATCTAAAAGGGATAGAGATTGCTTAAATTCTTGTTTTGATTTTTCCATTATTTATTTATTGAAAGTAATATAGTAAGATATAATTGAATAATGAAAAAAATCGGGCTGAATTGAATTAATTATAGTTTTAAGTCAATTTATTGATTCATAAATTTTTTCCATTTTTGTATTGCAAAATCTCTGAATAGATTAGGTGCATCTTTAAAAGCATTATCAAATTTGTATTCACCGCCTAAATATTCTTTTGCCGATAATTTAATTCTCGTTTGTCCTCGCATGGTATATTTTTTAACTCCTTCAACCATGATGATTTTCATATCACTAGGGCTAACATCTCCATGACAGACGGTGGTATATAAAAGCCAAGTTTCAGCAATACCATCTGAATTTAAATCAGTTACTTCAAAAGAGTTTTTAATAAAGCTTGCATTCAAATCTACTGAACAATTTTTGATATAGTCATAAACTTTCCAGGTTTGTAATGTTTTTGCTGGAGTAACTATGTAATGATGTGCATATAATTCTGCACTTCGATCTTCTTGATTTTCAATGATGCCAGTTTCTGAAGTTGCTAAAATATTGTTGCCCAGCTTATCTGTCCATTGTACGATGGACTTAATATCTCCTTTAATTGTGATGCCTTTTGCAAGGTCTTTTTTACTCAAATTATTCAGCTTGATTTTTGGTTGAGCAAGGCATAACACAGATGTGAAGTAAAGTGTAATAATTGTGATGAAAATTTTAATCATGATTTTTAGCTATTGAATTCGAAGGTAATTAACTTTTTTAGTTTATTGAATACTTATTTAAAATTAATACTTCAATGATAGAATGAACTACACTTAAAAAATAGGAAAATTATATAAAAGTAATCTACTATTGTGTAAGTATGGATTACTCAAATTTTCCAACCTTTGTATTGGCATAAAAGCCAACAAAATTGTATGAAAAAAAATTCACTAAAAGTCTTAATGGTACTTACTGTTTTGGCTACGTCACCCATTCAAATGCATGCTGGAAACAAACCCTCAACAGCTGTAGATTCTAGATTGATTACTGATGGAGAGGTTGAAAGCATGAAGTTGAGATTAGATGAAATCAAATCAATGGACATGTCTACATTAGCCAAACAAGACAAAAAAGAATTGCGCAAAGAAGTTCGTACGATTAAAAAGAAATTAATGAGCACTGGTAATGGTGTCTACATTTCTGTAGGTGCAATCATTATTATTTTACTTTTAATTATTATAATTCTTTAGTTTTTTTATTGTTGACAAATCAAAAGTACAATATGCAAGATGTGAACCATTTTGTATGTTGTATTTTTTTTTTTTTTTTGATTTCAATACTTTTATATATTGAAAAATGCATAAAAAAACATGATAGATTGACTATCATGTAGATTTTTAAAAATAATATAACTTAGCCTTAAAAGGGACTTTTATTTATTTAGAAGTTACTGGATGTTCGGCTATATATTTTTTGTGCATATTTTCCAATGAATTTGCATATGCTTTAAGATTTCTGAGCGAAATTTCGGTTGTAGTGGCCTGAAATGCACTTGTGGGCATTTCATCCATATATTTAACCAACTCTGGGCATTCATCTTGAATTTTTAAAGTAATCTTCATAATTTTTGAATTCAATGCTT